>JAJXSQ010000056.1 GCA_021784495.1 Myxococcales bacterium
CGGCGGGGGGGGCGGGGCGGGCGGCTGACGCGGCCGGTCCGGCGGGGCCGGGCGGGGCGGAGGTCGGCCGGGCCGATCATGACGCGACCGGACGTGGCGGCCCGCTCGCCGGCGCGCCGCCGCCCGGGGGCGCGGCCGCCCTCCGCGGAGATCGCGCCCCGCCCCGCGATGGAGCGCGACCCCGGGGCGGAAGCCGGCTAGGATCCCCGCTCACCCGGAGGAACACCATGCGCACCACCGTGCTCGGCGCCGGCTCCTGGGGGACCGCGCTCGCCGCGCTCCTCGCCGGAAAGGGCCACACCGTCACCGCCTGGGACAAGGACCTGGAGGTCCTCGACCAGATCGGCGGCCAGCACCGGAACGAGCGCTACCTCCCCGGCGTGGGGCTCCCGGCGCAGCTCCACGCCGCCCCGGAGATCGCCCGGGCGCTCGAGGGGGCCGAGCTGGTGATCGTCTCCGTCCCGTCGCACTCCGTCCGGCAGGTCGCGATCGAGATGAAGCGCCACGTCCACGCCGGCACCCCGGTGGTCTGCGTGGCGAAGGGGATCGAGCAGGAGACGCTCATGACCATGAGCGAGGTGCTCGAGGACGTCCTCCCGGTCCCGCTCCACCCCTACCTCGCGATCCTCTCCGGCCCCTCCTTCGCCCGCGAGGTCGCGAAGGGGCTGCCGACCGCGGTCACCGTGGCGGCGCGCTGGGAGCGGATCGCGCGCCAGGTCCAGGACGCGTTCCACACCCGGACCTTCCGCCCCTACACCTCCGGCGACGTGGTCGGCTGCGAGATCGGCGGCTGCGTGAAGAACGTGGTGGCGATCGCCGCGGGCATCTCCGACGGCTGCGGGTTCGGGGCCAACGCGCTCGCCGCGCTGATCACCCGGGGCCTCGCCGAGATCGGCCGGCTCGCGGTCCGCAAGGGCGCGAACCCGCTCACCCTCTCCGGGCTCGCCGGCCTCGGGGACCTGGTCCTCACCTGCAACTCCGACCTCTCCCGCAACCGGACGGTCGGGCGCGGGCTCGCCGCCGGCAAGAAGCTCGACGAGATCCAGCGGGAGATCGGCCAGGTCGCCGAGGGGGTCCGCAACGCCCGCTCGACCCGCGACCTGGCGGCGCGGCTCGGGGTCGAGATGCCCATCACCGAGACGGTCTACCGCGTGGTGAACGAGGGGCTCGACCCGCGCGAGGCGGTGACCCGGCTCATGATGCGGGAGACCAAGGCCGAGATCTGACGCGCGCCGCGCGCGCCCGGGCGGGCGATTTCCGCCCGGGGGCGGGCCGGGCTAGCATGCGCGGCGATGGCCGACGTCGCCGCACTCCTCATCCAGGCCGGGGTCCTCACCCCCGACGCGGCGGCGCGCGCCATGGCCGCCGCCCACGACGGCGACGTGGCCTCGGCGGCGCTCCGGCTCGGGCTGGCGCCGGAGGGGGTGCTGGCGCGGGTGCTCGCCGACCTCTTCGGCTGCCCGGGCGTCGACCTGTCGCGGAGCGTCGTCCCCGCCTCGAACCTCGAGGTGGTCGCCCACCCCTTCTGCCGGCAGCGCCGCGTCCTCCCGGTCTCGGTCGGGAAGGCGGAGCTGGTGCTGGCGATGGCCGACCCGGAGGACTACGGGCTCGCCGACGAGCTCCGCTTCGTCACCGGGCGCAAGGTCCTCCGCTACGCCGCCGTGCCCGCGGCGATCGAGCGGGCGGTGGACGGGCTCGTCCGGGAGCGGCAGCGCGGCTCCCCGGCCTGGCGCGGGGCCCAGGCCCCGGCGCTGCCCGACCCGGCGGCCGCCTGGGTGGGGGTGGTCCACCCCTCCCGCGCCGCCGACCCGGCCATCGACCTGCCCGAGGCGTCCGCCACCATCGAGCTCGTCCCGGTCTCGGCCGACCTCGAGACCCCCTTCGCCGTCCCCTCCCCGGCGCGCAAGACGCGCCCCCCGGAGCTCCAGCCGCGGGTCACCCCGCCCCGCGGCGCCGGCGCCGCCGGCACCACCGTCCGGCTCGAGGGGATCGGCGCGGGCCGGCTGGTCCTCGTCGCCGATCCCTCGGCCGAGGCGCGCGAGGAGCTGGCGGCCCACCTCGGCCGCCTCGGCTGCGCGATCCTCCAGGCGGCCAACGGCCGGGCGGCGCTCGACATCGTGCGGGAGGCGCGCCCCGACCTCGCGGTGCTGGAGGCGATGCTCCCCATGGTCCAGGGCTTCGAGGTCTGCCGGGCGATCAAGGGCGATCCGGTCCTCCGGCCGACGCAGGTGGTGCTCACCTCGGCGGTCCACCGCGGGACGGTGGCGTCCGACGCCCAGATCGCCTTCGGGGCGGACGCCTTCCTCGAGAAGCCCTTCCGGCGCGACGAGGTGGTGCGGATCGCCAAGGTGCTCCTGCTCGGCCCGGCCGGCGATCCGGCCGACGCCGAGCGGCGCCGGGCGGCGACGGCGGCGTGGCGCGCCGGGGCGGCGGCGATCCAGGCGGGCGAGCTCGAGGAGGCGACCGTCCTCCTCCGCGACGCCTGCGCCCAGGACGATCTCTCGGCCGAGGCCCACTACTACCTGGGCCACGCCCTGGCGCGGCAGGGGATGCTCTTCGAGGCGGCGGCGGCGTACTCCCGCGCCGCCGAGCTGCGCCCGGACGTCGACGCCGCCCACCAGCACCTCGCCCAGACCTACGAGCAGCTCGGCTTCCAGAAGAGCGCCCGCGAGGCCTGGGCGCAGGCGATCGAGGCCTGCACCGACGAGGCCCGCCGCAAGGCGATGCAGGCGCGGCTCATGAAGCTCCTCGGGCTCTGACGGAGAACGTGGCCGCCCCCGCCCCCGACGCCGCCCGCGCCCTCACCGGCACCCCCGACGACCTCCTCGCCGGCTGCCGCGCCGACCTGGCGCGGGCGCGGGCCGACGCCGACCGCCTCCGCGGTCCGGAGGCGCCGGCGGCCCGCGGCGAGGTGCTCCGGCTCTTCGACCGCGCCCTCGGCGCGCTCTCCGAGGCCTCGAGCCGGGCGAGCCTCGCCCGCAACGTCCACCCCGACCCGGCCTTCCGCGAGGCGGCCGAGCGGGCGGAGCGGGAGGCGGCGGCGCTGGCCACCGAGCTCTCCCTCGATCCCCGGCTCCACCGGGCGCTCGCGGCCCTCGACCTCGCCGGGGCCGACGCGGTCGACCGCCACCTCGTCGAGAAGAGCCTCCGCGACTTCCGGCGCGCCGGCGTCGATCGCGACGACGCCACCCGGGCGCGGGTCGCGGCCCTCCACGACGAGCTGGTCCGGATCGGCCAGGAGTTCGGCCGCAACATCCGCGACGACGTGCGCGCCCTGGAGGTCGAGCCGGCGGCGCTCGACGGCCTCCCCGACGACTGGCGGGCGGCGCACCCGCCCGGCGCGGGCGGGCGGGTGCGGGTCACCACCGAGCCGGCCGACCTCGTCCCCTTCCTGACCTACGCCCGGAGCGGCGCCGCGCGGGAGGAGCTCTGGCGGCTGGCGCGCCAGCGCGGCCACCCGGCGAACGGGCCGGTGCTGGCGCGGCTGCTCGCCCGCCGGGCGGAGCTGGCCGGGCTGGTGGGCCAGCCGAGCTGGGCGGCGCTGGTCACCGAGGACAAGATGATCGGCAGCGCCGAGGCGGCCGCCGCCTTCATCGAGCGGATCGCGGCGCTCGCCGGGCCGCGGATGGAGCGCGAGTACGCCCAGCTCCTCGCGCGCGCCCGGGAGGACGCGCCGGGGGCGGCGCGGGTCGAGCCCTGGGACTCGGCCCACCTGCAGGAGCGGGTGAAGGCGGAGCGCCACGGCTTCGACGCCCGCACCCTCCGCCCCTACCTCGAGTACCGCCGGGTGCTGGACGGCGTCCTCGCGCTGGCCGGGGAGCTCTTCGGGCTGGAGCTCCGGCCGGCGCCTGGCGCGCCGCGCTGGCACCCGGAGGTGGAGGCCCACGACGTGGTCGACGCCCGCACCGGCGCGCTGCTCGGCCGGATCCACCTCGACATGCACCCGCGCGAGGGGAAGTACACCCACTTCGCCCAGTTCACCCTCGCCTCCGGGGTGGCCGGCGCGCGGCTGCCGGAGGGGGTGCTGGTCTGCAACTTCCCGCGCCCGGCGCCCGGCGCGCCGGCGCTCCTCGACCACGGCGAGCTCCGGACCCTCCTCCACGAGTTCGGCCACCTCCTCCACCACGTCCTCGGCGGCGCCACCCGCTACGCCGCCCACTCCGGCGTCGCCACCGAGTGGGACTTCGTCGAGGCGCCCTCCCAGGCGCTCGAGGAGTGGGCCTGGGATCCGGGCGTGCTGGCCCGCTTCGCCCGCCACCTCGAGACCGGGGCCCCGGTCCCGGCGGAGCTGGTGGCGCGCATGCGCGCCGCCGAGGAGTACGGGAAGGGGCTCCAGGTCCGCCAGCAGATGTTCTACGCGGCGCTGAGCCTGGAGCTGCACCGGCGCGACCCCGCCGGCCTGGACGTCCCGGCGCTCGTCGCCGAGCTCCAGGCGCGGTACACGCCCTTCCGCCACGTCGACGGGACCTGGTTCCACGAGTCCTTCGGCCACCTCGACGGCTACTCGGCCATCTACTACACCTACATGTGGTCGCTGGTGATCGCCCAGGACCTGGTCGCGCGCTTCCGGGAGGCAGGGCTCATGGACCGGGAGACCGCCGACCGCTACCGGCGGGCGATCCTCGAGCCCGGGGGCTCGCGGCCGGCGGCGCGGCTCGTCGAGGACTTCCTCGGCCGGCCGTTCACCTTCGACGCCTACCGGGCCTGGCTCGACGCCGGCTGATCGCGCCGCCATGCTCCGGGTCACCTTCCTCGGCACCTCGGCGGCCCAGCCGACCATCTCCCGGAACCTGAGCGCCCTCGCGCTCCGCCGGGAGCGCGAGCTCCTCCTCGTCGACTGCGGGGAGGGGACGCAGCGCCAGATGATCCGGTACGCCACCGGCTTCGACGTCGCCGCCATCTGCTTCACCCACTTCCACGCCGATCACTACCTCGGCGCCATCGGCTTCCTCCGGACCCTCTCCATGCAGGGGCGGGAGGCGCCGCTCGACCTCTACGGCCCACGCCCGGCGCGGCGGCTCCTGGAGACGATGCTCTTCACCGGCACCGAGCGGCTCGCCTTCGACGTGCGGATCCACGAGGTGGTCCCCGGGGAGCCGGTGCGGCGCGACGGCTGCGCCCTCCTCCCCTTCCCGACCGAGCACAAGATCGCCAGCGTCGGCTGGGCGCTGGTCGAGGACGATCGCCCCGGCCGCTTCCACCCCGACGCGGCCGAGGCGCTCGGCGTCCCGCCGGGCCCGCTCTTCGGCCGGCTGCAGCGCGGCGAGGCGGTGACCCTCCCCGACGGCCGCCGGATCGAGGCGGCGGCGGTGGTCGAGCCGCCGCGCCGGGGCCGGCGGGTGGTGGTGAGCGGCGACACCCGCCCCTGCGCCGCGACCGTCGCCGCCGCCCGCGGCGCCGACCTCCTGATCCACGACTCGACCTTCGGCGACGCGGAGGCCGACCGGGCGCTCGAGACCCGCCACGCCACCGCCCGCGAGGCGGGGAGGGTGGCGCGCGACGCCGGCGTCCGCCGCCTCGTCCTCACCCACCTGTCGACGCGCTACGACCGCGAGACCGGCCCGCTGCTCGCGCAGGCGCGGGAGGAGTTCGGGGAGGTCGAGGTCGCGAGCGACGGGCTGTCGATCGAGGTGGCGCTCGCCGGCTGACGCCGGCCCCGGGGCGGGGCCGCTACCGGGCGGTGCGCCGGAAGCGGAGCGCCGCCCAGATCTTGTCCATGGCCACCTGCCCGCCCGGCGCGAGGCCGAACGGACCGGCGATGGCGGCGATCTTCTCGCGGCTCAGGTCGGAGCCGGCGCCCGAGTCGGCCTTGGGGTAGCTCACCCAGACCACCGCGTCGTCGGTGAGCCGCGGCGAGACCTCGCGCAGCCGCGAGGAGAGGGCGGCGCCGTCGCGCGCGAAGATGTGGACGAAGGCCGCCTCGGCGGGGACGACGTTCACCAGCCGCGCGCCCTCGGGGAGGGGGCCGAGCTTCTGCCGGTACCCGGCGGGCGCCCCCAGGACCACGATGGTGGTCCCGGAGGTGACCTGGAGCCGCTCGGTGAGCGGCGCGGGGCCCGCGGGGCGGGGCGCGGCAGCGGCGGGCGGGGTCGCCGGCTTCGGGCGCTTCGCGGCGGCCGGCTTGACGCTGGTCTTCGGCATGCGCCGAATCAGACCACGTTCGGCGGCGCGCGGCCAGTTTCGGGGATGGGTTCCGGCAGGCCCCCCGGGGGGGGAGGCCGCCCCGGGCCGGCTCAGGGGTCGATCCAGCGCCGCCCGTCGCGCGCCACCAGCTCGTCGGCGGCGGCCGGGCCGGCGGTCCCGGCCGCGTAGTTCGGGAAGTCGCGCGGCGGGAGGGAGCCCCAGAGGTCGAGGACCGGGGCGACCACCCGCCAGGCCGCCTCGACCATGTCGGCGCGGTGGAACAGGGTGGGGTCGCCGACGGTGCAGTCGTAGAGGAGCCGCTCGTAGCCAGTCGCCTGCGCGATCGGGCCGAAGTCCCGGTAGCTGAAGGACATCGTCACCTCCTGGAGCCGGATGGCCGGCCCGGGGATCTTGGCCTTCATCGTCACCGCGAACGCCTCCTCGGGCTGGACCAGGATCTCCAGCCGGTTCGGCTCGACGTCGGCGAGGCCGGCGTCGCGGAAGAGGAGGAGCGGCGGCCGCCGGAACTGGATCACGATGCGCGTGTCGCGGCGCCGGAGCCGCTTGCCGGAGCGGACGTAGAACGGCACCCCCGCCCAGCGCCAGTTCTCGACGTCGACCCGGAGCGCGGCGAAGGTCTCGGTGCGCGATCCGGGCGCGACGTTCGGCTCCGCCTGGTAGGCCGGCAGGGCGTGGTCGCCGGCGAAGCCGGCCCCGTACTGGCCGCGCACCGCGGTGGCCAGCAGCCGCTCCGGCGGCGAGGGGCGGATGGCGTGGAGGACCTTCACCTTCTCGTCGCGCACCGCCTCGCCGGCCAGCGTCGAGGGGGGCTCCATCGCCACCAGCGCGAGGAGCTGGAAGATGTGGTTCTGGATCATGTCGCGGACCACGCCGGCCCGGTCGTAGTAGCCCCCGCGACCCTCGACCCCGAGCTCCTCGGCGACGGTGATCTGGACGTGGTCGATGTAGCGCCGGTTCCAGATGGGCTCGAAGATGCCGTTCGCGAACCGGAAGACGAGCAGGTTCTGGACCGTCTCCTTCCCCAGGTAGTGGTCGATCCGGAAGATCTGGTCCTCGCGCAGCGTGGCCCGGAGGTCGCGGTTGAGCGCCACCGCCGACTCGAGATCGCGCCCGAACGGCTTCTCGACCACCACCCGCCGCCAGCGGTCCTCCCCGGCGCGGGTGAGGCCGGCCTCGCCGAGGCGGGCGACGATGGGGGCGAAGACCTCGGGAGGGGTCGCGAGGTAGAAGAGGACGTTCCCGCGCGTCCCCAGCTGCGAGTCGAGGATGGCCAGCCGGTCGGCCAGCTCGCGGTAGGTGGCGGCCAGCCCCAGGTCGCCGGAGACGGCGTGGAGGCGCGCCCGGAAGTCGGCCCAGGCGGCGGGGTCGACCGGGCCGGTGGCGAAGCGGCCGATCGCCTCGGTCGCCTCCACCCGGAAGGCCTCGTCGTCGAGCGGCTTGCGCACCACCGCGACGACCGCGCTCTCCGCCGGGAGGAGCCCCATCGACCGGAGGTTGAAGAGGGCGGGGAGGAGCTTGCGCTTGGTGAGGTCGCCGGTCGCGCCGAAGACCACGAGCAGGCAGGGGTCGCCCGGCCGCTCGGGGCGGGGGGCGCCGTTCGCGGGGAGGATGGGGGAGACGCCGGGCTCGACCCTGCCTTGGATCACGCACCACCTCCCGCGACGACGCGCCGCGAGATCTGAACACGCGGGAGGCCGCGGACGACCCGCCCTGTTGGGGCGGGCCGCTCAGGCCGGCGGGGGCAGGTGGCGGTCGACGCCGCGCTCGCAGCGGACCGCGCGCGTCTCCAGGGTCCGCTCCAGCCGCCGCTGGTTCCGCTCGAGCTGGGCGCGGGGCGCCTCGGGGTGCCACAGGTGGAAGCCGACCGCGGCGAAGCGGAGGTGGAGCCGCTTTAGGCCGGCGTGCTGCATCCGCGCCGCGAACTCCGAGTCCTCCCGCCCCCAGCCGACGAACTCCTCGTCGAAGCCGTTCACCCGGAGGACGTCGTCGCGCCAGAAGGACATGTTGACCGAGCGGACCCGGTAGACGTCCCGGCTCGGGCGGGAGACGAGGCGCGAGAGCCAGGGGAGCCGGAGGGCGTTCTTCCGGTTCCGGGTCCCGGGCGCCAGGGGGCCGAGGTCGATCCGCCCGGCGTCGATGGCGGCGCGGGTGACCGGCTCGGAGAGGATCACCCGGGACCCCTGGACGAAGCGGCCGCGCCGGGCGGCGCGGCGGTGATCGCGCAGGAAGTCCCGGTGGAGGACCAGGTCGCCGTCCACCATGACGATCAGCTCCCCGGTCGCGGCGGCGATCGCCCGGTTCCGGCAGGCCGCCGCCCGGAAGCCGTCGTCCGGCTGCCAGCAGTGGCGCACCGGGACCGGCGCCTCGGCGGCGATGGCGGCGACGAGCCGGCGGGTCTCGTCGGTCGAGCCGTCGTCGGCGACCAGGATCTCGGCCGGCGGCTCGCTCTGGCGCAGCGCGCTCCGGAGGGTGAGCGCCAGCGCGTCGGGGCGGTTGTAGGTCGTGACCACCAGGCTCGTCCGGACGGAGCGGTTCGCCTCCAAGAGCTTGGCGTGGTTGAAGAAGACGCCGGTGGCGATGCCCGCCGAGATCACCAGCCCCTCGTACCCGTCGCGGACGCCGCCTCGCAGCAGGTAGGCCCGCAGGAAGGCGACCACGGTCCGGGCGGCGATCCCGGCGGGGCCGACGCGCCGGCGGAAGGCCCGCTCCCGGGCCCAGGCGTCGGAGTAGGCCTGCGCCTTGGCGAGGAGCTGGCCGGCCCGCTCGTACGCGTGGTGGAGGAGGTCGCCCTCGAGCCGCCCGAGCCGCGCGCCCGGGGCGAGCGCCACCGTCTCGTGGACCAGCCCGCCCGCCCACCGCCCGCGGCGCCGGTCCCAGAGGCGGACCTTCCGGTCGGGGTACCAGCCGCAGCTCCGGATCGGCCGGTCGCCGTAGAAGTTGAGCCGGTTCACCGCGTAGGCGTCGGCCGTCCACCCGGCCTTCGCCGCCCGGACGCTGGCGGCGAGCTCCGGGGAGAGCGCCTCGTCGGCGTCGAGGGAGAGGACGTGGTCGTGGGAGGCGAGGTCGAGGGCCCGGTTCTTCTGGGCGGTGAAGCCGTCGAAGGGGTGGACGGCGACGCGGGCCCCGTGCGCCGCGCAGAGCTCCCGGGTCCGGTCCCGCGAGCCGGAGTCGAGCACGACGATCTCGTCGGCCACGCCGTCGAGCGAGGCCAGGCAGCGGCCGATGGTCCGCTCCGCGTCGAGCGTGATGATGACGGCGGAGAGGCGGATCAACGGTTCACCCGTGGGCGGTGGGGCGGGGAGGGGGCGAGCGCGCGCGCCGCGGGCCGGGCCCCCGGCGGCCGCCCATTGTACACCGCGGCGGCTGTCGCGCCGCGCCCGGGCGTGCGAGGATCCCGGTCCGGCCGCACCGGCCGCCCGCCG
>JAJXSQ010000057.1 GCA_021784495.1 Myxococcales bacterium
CCGGGCGCGGAGGCGCCGGCGGGCGCGCGGACGTCGTGGCAGCGGAGGCAGAGGTCGGCGCCGATGGCGCGGAGCTGCGCCGGGTAGGGGCTGCCGTGCGGGGAGTGGCAGTCGAGGCAGCGCCCCTCCGCCACCGGGGCGTGGTGCACGGCCTTGGTGAGCAGCGGGTCGAGGTCGTGGCAGTCGAAGCAGAGGGCCCGCGCCGGCTCGCGGACGAGGTGCGGCTCCTGCGAGCCGTGCGGGTCGTGGCAGGAGAGGCAGCTCCCCTGGCGCACCGCCGTGTGGACGGCCGGGGACTGGTCGAGCCGCTTGTGGCAGCCGTAGCAGAGGTCCGGCTCGGCCTTCGCGAGCTCCCACTTGGCGCCGCTGCGGGACCGGCACTTCCCGGGCTGGCCGGCGACGGCGCGGTGGCAGGCGGTGCAGGCGCCCTTCGCGAGCGGGTCGTGGACGACGGGCCGGGAGGCGAGCGCCGCGTGGCAGTTGCCGCAGCGCTCGGCGACCGCCTCGACGCCGGGTGCCGGTGGAGGCGCGGGCGGCGCCGCGGGGGTGGGGGCGCCCGCCGCGGCGGCCGGGCCGGCCAGCAGGAGCGCGACCGCGATGGCGAGGAGCGCCGCGGGGGCGGCGAACCGGTGGGGCTTGGCAGGACTCGCTGGCACGGGGCTCATCTCTCCGTCGGTCAAGGCTCGCGCTGGGGGGCTGGTGCGCGTGCGCCGATCTGCAAGCGAGGTGCCGCGGACGCCCCGGCCGGAGCGCGCGCGAGGAGGGGGCGAGGAAGCGCCTCGCGGCCGGAGAAGCGGGCAAAATCCAAGGCCATCCGGCCTCGTGGAGGGCGCGCGGGCGGTATGCAGCCGTTTCGTCGCCCGCAGCCGAGCGGGTCAAATGGCGCAACCGTTGCGTGATTTCACCCGGTCGGATCGAGGAAAATGGGCCATCCGCCTCCGGGCATGTGGCTTGCTGCCCTGGCGGTTCGCCTTCTTCGGGAGTCGCCCGCGTGCCCCTGGCAGTGCTTCATCGGATCTACGAGCGGCTCGATCGCTCGCTGCGGGCGCGGATCCTCGTCCCGACCGCGGTGCTCTTCACGGCGACGCTGGTGGCGACGGTGGTCGGCGCGGTCCAGGTCTACGGCGCCGGGATCGAGCGGGGGCGGCAGGAGCGGGCGCAGGTCTTCGCCGGCATGGCCGCCACCGGCGTCTCGAACGTCATGCTTTCCGGGCGCCCCGAGTCGGTGCCGCACCTCCTCGGCTCCCTCCTCACGCACGAGGGGGACCTCCGGGTGGCGAGCCTGCTGTCGCCGAGCGGGCGCGTCTCCATCTCCTCCGACCCCTCCTACGTGGGGCGCCGCCCCTGGGGCGCGCCCGATCGCTTCGTCGACGCGACGGTCGTCGCCGCGCCGGGCGGGGACACCGGCCAGTACGCGGTCCTCCAGCCGATCGTGAACGCCCCCTCCTGCCGGCGCTGCCACCAGCTCGACACCCCGATGCGCGGCTGGCTCGAGCTCCGCTTCGACCGCTCGCCGGTCGTCGCGGCGCGGCGCGGCCTCGCCCGGACGATGGGGCTCGCGGCGGCGCTGGCGCTGGTCGCGATGCTCCTCATCGCCTACTGGCTCCTCGGCCGGGAGGCGATCCACCCGCTCCAGCGGCTGGTGGACGCCATGCGGCGGGCCGAGCACGGGGAGCTGGCGGTCCGCGCCGACGAGGGGCGCCCCGACGAGCTCGGCGTGGCGGCGCGCGGGTTCGAGGCGACGCTCTCCGCCCTGCGCCGCAGCCAGGCGGAGCTCGAGGCCTTCTACCGGGAGCGGATGGCGCGGGCCGAGCGCTTCGCCGCCGTCGGCGAGCTGGCGACCGGCCTGGCCCACGAGATCAAGAACCCGCTCGCCGGCCTCTCCGGCGCGCTGGAGCTGCTCGCCGAGGACCTGGCCTCGAGCCCGCGCCAGGGCGAGGTGGTCGGGGAGATGCGCCACCAGGTGGGGAGGCTCACCCACACCATGGAGAGCCTCCTCTCCTTCGCGCGTCCCCCGAAGGCCCGGCTCCGCTCCACCGACGTGAACGGCGCCGTGGAGCGCGTCCTGTTCCTCGTCCGCCAGCAGTGCCGCGCCGGCCAGGTGGAGGTCCGGGCCGCGCTCGCCCCGGCCCTCCCGCCGGTGCTCGCCGACCCGTCGCAGCTCGAGCAGGTCCTGCTGAACCTCTGCCTCAACGCGGTCCAGGCGATGGGGGAGCGCGGCGGCACGCTGTCGGTCGCCTCGGCCGCCGGGGAGGGGCAGGTCTCCGTCGAGATCGCCGACACCGGGCCCGGGATCCCGGCCGAGCTCCAGGCCCAGATCTTCCGGCCCTTCTTCACCACCCGGCGGGAGGGGAACGGGCTCGGCCTCGCCATCTCGGCGCGGATCGTGGCAGAACATGGGGGCCACATCGGGTATAGGTGCCCTCCCGGTGGAGGCACCGTCTTCACCGTCACGCTGAAGGAGACGCTCCCGGCCGCTTCCACGGCCGCCGAGTCCGCCGCATGACCGAGGCCCCCGCGCGCATCCTCGTCGTCGACGACGAGAAGCTCATCCGCTGGTCCGTCGCCGAGCGACTCCAGCGCGACGGCTACGACGTCCGCTCCGCCGAGTCGGGCGAGGAGGCGCTGGAGGCGATCGCCGCGGTCCCGCCCGACGTCATGCTCCTCGACGTCCGCCTGCCCGGGATCGACGGGGTGCAGGCGCTCCGCCGCGCGCTCGCGCTCCACCCCGACCTGGCGGTGCTCATGATGTCGGCGCACAGCACCGTGGACGTGGCGGTGACGGCGATGAAGCACGGCGCCATCGACTTCCTGGTGAAGCCGTTCCCCCTCCAGGCCCTCGACGCCGCGGTGGCGCGCGCCCTGGCCACCTCGCGGACCCGGCGCCAGATCGCGTCGCTCACCGCCGACCGGCGGCCCCCCAGCGCCCTGGCGGCGATCGTCGGCGCCTCGGCCAGCATGGAGCAGGTCCGGACCATGATCGGGCGGCTCGCCGGCTCCGACGCCACCACCGTCCTGGTCGAGGGGGAGAGCGGCTCGGGCAAGGAGGTGGTGGCCCGGGCGATCCACTTCGAGAGCGCCCGCGCGGAGCGCCCCTTCCTCCAGGTCAACTGCGCGGCCCTGCCGGAGCACCTCCTCGAGAGCGAGCTCTTCGGCCACGAGCGCGGCTCCTTCACCGACGCGCACGTCCAGAAGCGCGGGCTCTTCGAGAGCGCCGACGGGGGCTCGGTGATGCTCGACGAGATCGGCGACCTCCCGCCGGGCGGGCAGGCGAAGCTGCTCCGCCTCCTGGAGAACAAGACCTTCCGGCGCGTCGGCGGCGTCACCGAGCTGCGCGCCGACGTGCGGGTGATCGCCGCCACCAACGTCGACCTCGAGGAGCGGGTCTCCGAGGGGCGGTTCCGGGCGGACCTCTTCTTCCGGCTCAACGTGGTGCGGGTCGTCGTCCCGCCGCTGCGCGAGCACCCGGACGACGTGGCCAGCCTCGCGGCCCACTTCATCGCCCGCTTCAACCAGGATCTCCGGCGGCAGGTGCGGGGGGTGTCGGCGGAGGCCCTGGCGCTGCTCCGCGCCTACCGCTGGCCCGGGAACGTCCGGGAGCTCCGGAACGTGGTCGAGCGGGCCTTCATCCTCCACGCCGGCGCCGACGAGATCCGGCCCGAGCACCTCGCCCCGGACCTCCGGCGCGGCGCGGGGGAGGATCGGGTCGCCCGCCCGGAGGGGGGCGCCGCGGCCGGCCCGCCGGGGCTCGTCCTCGACGAGGTCGAGCGGCGGCTGATCGCCGAGGCGATGGAGCGCGCGGCGGGGAACCAGTCCAAGGCGGCGCGCCTGCTCGGCGTGAGCCGGGACACGCTGCGCTACCGGCTCAAGAAGCACGGCATGGCCTGACGGCGGGCCCTCCCGTGGCCCCGCGGCGCCCGCCCGGCCGGGGAGGGGTCAGCTCATCGCGCCCGAGAGCCGCTCCTCGCCGCCGGCCCAGTCGAGCTCGCCGGCCAGCGCCGAGAGCTCGCCGCGCAGCTTCTCCTTGGCGCGGATCTCGAGCTGCCGCGCCCGCTCCCGCGAGAAGCCGAAGTGCTCGCCGAGATCCTTGAGGGTCATCGGCGCGTCGGCCATGAGCCGCTGCTCGATGATGAAGCGCTCGCGGGCGTCGAGCCGCGTCATCGCCGCCTCGACGTCCGCGGCGAGGTGGCGCTGCTCCTGGGCGTCGGCCAGGACGTGGTCGTGCCCCGGCCCCTCCCCGGCGAGCCGGTCGACGTGGGTCGCGGAGCCGTCGTCGCCGAGCGGGGCGTCGAGCGAGAGGTCCCGGCCGTCGAGCCGCTGGGCCATCTCGGAGACCTCGCCGGGCTTCACGCGGAGCCGGTGGGCGATCTTGGCGACGTCCTCGCCGTCGGAGTCGGCGCCGTGCTCGGCGCTGGTCCGGTCGAGCTCGCGCTTGGTCCGGGCGAGCGAGAAGAAGAGCTTGCGCTGGGCCTGCGTGGTCCCGAGCTTCACCATCGACCAGGACCGGAGGATGTAGTTCTGGATGTAGGCCCGGATCCACCAGACGGCGTACGAGATGAGCCGGATCTGCTTGTCGGGATCGAACTTCTGGACCGCCCGCATGAGGCCGATGTTCCCCTCCTGGATGAGGTCCGCCATCCGGAAGCCGTACGACCGGTACTCGTACGCGACCTTGACCACGAAGCGGAGGTTCGCGGTCACCAGGGCGTGCGCGGCCCGGGTGTCGCCGTCGCGGTGCAGCCGCGCGAGCCGCTGCTCCTCCTCCACCGGGAGGAGCGCGTACTGGTTGATCTCTGCGAGGTAGATATCGAGTGCCATCCCGCCTGCGGCCCGACCCGTGCGTGTCATCTCGTTCCCTCTCCCGATTGGCGACTTCGTCCGTGCGTGTCACCTACGGGTCTAGCAATGGTCGTGCCCTGGGCGGCAGCCATGAAAACGGCCAGAATGGCGGGATGATATCGAACGGCCACGGGATCGCTCCCCCGGCGGGCAACTGTAGGAGTTACAGCCCGAACGAAGCGCAAGTCTCCAAGAAGGGGATTCCACTCGGGAGTGGCGCAACAGTCCTCAATGTAAAAGTTTCAGCCTTCTTGCTTCCGGGAAGGCGAAAGCACACCCTGTTCGGAGGGGTTCTCGCCGATGGCGGGTGATCGGGTGAGCCGGAAGAACGGGGATGAGACCGGCCCACCTGGCGCGCGGCGCGAGGGTGGCTCGCCGGCCTCGGCGGCGCGGGCCGGCCACCTCGCCTTCGTCGCCCACGAGGTCCGCAACCCTCTCTCCACGGCGCTCTGGGCGGCGGAGCTCCTGGCGCGGCTCTCCCCGGCGGAGCGCGGCGGCGCGCGCGGCGAGAAGCTGGCCGCGCTCGCGCTCCGGTCCGCCCTCCGCCTCCGGACCCTGGTGGAGGATCACCTCCTCGCCGAGCGGCTCGACGCCGGCGGCTATCCGGTCCGCCTCGAGCCGGTCGCCGTCGGCGCGGCCCTCGACGCGGCCCTGGCGCGGCCCGGGGAGGCGGGGTCCGAGGCGGGCCGGAGCCTCGAGCCGGAGCTCGTCGCGCTCGCGGACCGGGCGCTGTTCGAGCGGGTGCTCCGGGCGGTGGCCGCCGTCGCGGCGCGGGACGGGCGCCCGACGCGGATCGACGGGCGGCGGCGGGGCGCCTCCGTCCTGCTGCGGTTCTCCGCGCCCTCGCCCGCGCCGGTCGACGATCCGGCGAAGGGGGGGGGCTCCGATCCGGACGGGCTCGCGCTCGCGCTCCCCGCCGCCCGCCGGGCCGCGGAGGCGATGGGCGGTTCCCTCTCGTCGGACGGGGAGGGATATCTGGTCGAGATCCCCGCGGCTTGACAGGGGTGCGGGGGCCCGGTAGAAGCGGCCCCTTCCAATGGCACGTCCTCCGCGGTCGCATCGACGCGCGCGGGGACCGCTGCGAGGTGAACGCACATGGCGACCGGGCTGCTGGCGAAGAAGGTTGGGATGACGCAGATCTTCACCGCCGAGGGCGACTGCAAGGCGGTGACGGTGATCGAGGCGGGGCCCTGCACCGTCGTCCGTCGCAAGACCCGGGAGCTCGACGGCTACGACGCCGTCGTCCTGGGCTTCGGCGCCGTGGACGACCGCCACGCCGCCCGGCTGTCGAAGCCCGAGGTCGGGGTCTTCCGGAAGGCGGGGACGCCGCTCTTCCGCCACCTGCGCGAGGTGCGGGTGAAGGACGCGGCGGCGCTCGGCGAGCTGAAGGCGGGGGACGTCCTCACCGTCGACAAGGTCTTCAAGCTCAACCAGCGGATCGACGTGACCGGAATCACCAAGGGGCGCGGCTTCGCCGGCGTCTTCAAGCGCTGGGGGATGAAGGGCGCGGCCCGCGACAGCTCCACGGCGCACGAGCACCACCGGCACATCGGCGCCATCGGCCAGCGCAAGACGCCGGGCAAGGTCTGGAAGGGCAAGCACCTCCCCGGCCACTACGGCGTCGAGACGGTGACCGTCCAGAACCTCTTCGTGGTGGGGATGGAGCCGGAGAAGAACCTCCTGCTCGTGACCGGCGCGGTGCCGGGCCACGCCGACGGGCTCCTCTTCGTCGGGACCGCGGTGAAGGGCCAGCCGCGCGCCAAGGCGAAGCAGGAGGTCCGCGAGCGGGCCAAGCCGAAGGTCTAGGCCGGCCGGAGAGCGACGCGGTCCCCGCCGCCCGCCTGCGCTCGTCGCGGGCGGGCGGTGTCGCGTCGGGGGGGGCTACGACGCCGACAGCCCCTTCTTCCGGTCGCGCTCCATCTTGTAGCGGAGCGTCTGGTCGAGGAACTTCTTCCGGAGCCGGACGCTCTGCGGCGTCACCTCGACCAGCTCGTCCTCGGCGATCCACTCCAGCGCCATCTCCAGGGACATGATCCGGGGCGGCGTCAGGATGACGTTCTCGTCGCGCCCGGCGGCGCGGATGTTGGTGAGCTTCTTCTCCTTGCAGATGTTGAAGTCGAGGTCCCCCTCGTGGCTGTGCTCGCCGACGACGAGCCCGGGGTAGACCGGATCGCCGGGCTTCACGAAGAGCGCGCCGCGCTCCTGGGCGTAGAAGCAGGCGTAGGCCACGACGTCGCCGATGCGGTCGGCGACGATCGCCCCGGTCTTCCGCTTCTCGATCCGCCCCTGCCACGGCTCGTAGCCGTCGAACTGCGAGGACATGATCCCCTCGCCGCGGGTGAGGGTGAGGAACTCCCCGCGGAAGCCGATGAGCCCGCGGGCCGGCACCCGGAACTGGAGCCGCGTCCGGCCGGAGCCGAGCGGCTGCATGTCGACCATCCGGCCCTTCCGGCTCCCCATCGACTGGGTGACGCCGCCGACGCCGTCCTCGGGCAGGTCGCAGACCAGCAGCTCCATCGGCTCGTGGGTCTCGCCGCCCACGGTCTTCAGGATGGGCTCCGGGTTCGAGACCGTGAGCTCGTACCCCTCGCGCCGCATGTTCTCGACGATCACCGCCAGCTGGAGCTCGCCGCGGCCGACGACCTTGAAGGCGTCGGGGGTGTCGGTCTCCTCCACCCGGATGGAGACGTTGCGGTAGGCCTCCCGGAAGAGCCGCTCGCGGATGTTGCGGCTGGTGACGTACTTCCCCTCCTTGCCGGCGAAGGGGCCGTCGTTCACCTTGAAGACCATCGACATGGTCGGCTCCTCCACGCTGATGCGCGGGAGCGCGACCGGGTTCGCGAGGTCGGCGATGGTGTCGCCGATGCCGATCTCCTCGGCGCCGGCGATCGAGACGATCTCCCCGGGCCCGGCGTCCTTCACCTCGACGCGCTTCAGCCCGTCGAAGACGTAGAGCCGGACCACCTTGGCCGGGACGATCCGCCCCTCCTCCCGGATGATCGAGATGGCGTCGCCCTCGTGGAGCACCCCGGAGGCGATCCGGCCGATGGCCAGGCGGCCCACGTAGTCGTCGTAGTCGAGGTTGTCGACGAGCATCTGGACGTGGGTGGCGTCGCCGAGCGGCGGCGGCGGCACGTGGGTCAGGATGGCGTCGAAGAGCGGCTCGAGCGAGGTGGCCTCGAAGGCCCCCTGGACGGTGTGGGCCGCCTTCCCCTCCCGGGCGATGGCGTAGATGACCGGGAAGTCGATCTGGTGCTCGTTCGCCCCGAGGTCGATGTACAGCGAGTAGACGAGGTCGAGGACCTCCCGGGCCCGCGCGTCCTGCCGGTCGACCTTGTTCACGACCAGGACCGAGGGGAGCCCCAGGGCGAGCGCCTTGGAGAGGACGAAGCGGGTCTGCGGGAGCGGCCCCTCGGCGGCGTCGACGAGCAGCAGCACGCCGTCCACCAGCCGGAGGGCGCGCTCCACCTCGCCGCCGAAGTCGGCGTGGCCGGGGGTGTCGACGATGTTGATCTTGGTCCCCCGCCAGGTCACGGCGGTGTTCTTCGCGAGGATGGTGATCCCCTTCTCGCGCTCGAGGTCGTTCGAGTCCATGACCCGCTCGACCATCAGCTCGTTCGCGCGGAAGATGCCCGCCTGGCGGAGCATGAAGTCGACGAGCGTGGTCTTGCCGTGGTCGACGTGGGCGACGATGGCGACGTTCCGGATCTTCTCGCGAGCGATCAAGGCGACCTTCCTGGGAAAATGGCGGCGATGTATATCCGCCTCCCCCCTCCCGCCGCAAGCGCCCGTCCGGCGCCGGGCCCCGGGGGCTACAGGAAGCCGATGCGCCGGGTGCCCGCCAGGACCCGCTCCACGTCGTCGAGGACCCCCATCTCCCGGAGCGCCTCGAGGAAGGCGAGGGCCTCGCGCTCCGGGAGCCGGGCGAGCGCCACGAGGTCGCGGACGCTCTTCGTCCCGTCGGCGAGCGACAGGAGGTGCGCCTCGGCCGGGCGGAGCCCGAGCGCGTAGAGCTCGAAGGCCGGGGAGGGCGCGGGGGCGAGGTGGACCTCGGGCGGCAGGTCGGCCCGCAGGCGCTCGAGGCCGGCCGTCCGGACGATCCCCTCCAGCAGCAGGTCGGCCAGGGAGAGCCCGAGCGCGACGAGGCCGGCCGGCGGGCGCGCCAGCTGGAACTCGTAGCGCCCCTCCCGCCACTCGAAGGTCGACCAGGCGATGGCCCGCACCTGCGCGGCGATCAGCTCCGCCCGCTGCCGCGCGGCCAGCTTGCGGCGCGCGACGAGGAGCTCCCCGGTCCGCGCCCCGGGGGCGGCGGCGCGGAGCGCCTCGAGCTCGGCGGCGGAGACGATCCCCCTCCGGACGCAGATGGCTCCGAACCGCTCGGCCGCGACGTTCGAGGCGGCGTAGACCGGCGCCCCCTTCTCCAGGACCAGGATCTTCCTCACCGCCCCGCGGGAGAGGGTGAGGGCGCCGGTCGCCTGCGCCTGGTGGACCGCCACCAGGAGGCGCACCACGCCGGTGCTCGCGAGGTCGCCGCGCCGGGCCGGGGAGGCCGCCGGGCGCGGCGCGGCCGGCCGGAGCGGGTCGGGGAGCGGCGCGGCCAGCTCCGAGAGCGGCGGCGGCGCGGCGGCCTCCCGCACGCCCGGCACCCCCTCGCCGGCGAGGGCGAGGGCCAGGAACGGCTCGACCGCCAGGGGGCCGGTGGGAGCCGGGCCGAGCGGCGCGGCG
>JAJXSQ010000058.1 GCA_021784495.1 Myxococcales bacterium
CGGCCGGCGGCGGTCCGGCGGCGGGCGCGGACGGCGCGCTGGCGGCCAGGAGCCCGGCGGCGAGGAGGGGGAGGACGAGGCGCGGCGAGCCGCCCATGAGCGGTCCACCGTACGCGAGGCGCGGTCGCGCGCCAAGGCGCGCCGCGGACGGGAGGGGAGGGGGCGGGGCGGGAGCCGGGGCGTCGCCCGCAGCTCCCGCCCGCGCGTCCGATGGGCTCAGAGCTTGACGATGGCGTCGGTCGGGCAGACGCCCATGCAGGTCGGCTCGCCGCCGTGCGACGCGCACTCGTCGCACTTCGACGCGTCGATCACGTAGGCGTCGTCGCCCTGGGAGATGGCGGAGCTGGGGCACTCGGCCTCGCAGGCACCGCAGCTGCTGCAGTCGTCAACGTTGATCTTGTTCGCCACGTCTCGTCTCCATTCCTCGCCCGCGACGCGTCGCGGGGAGCATCCGTTCACCAGGGTCGCGCTGCGGTCGGGGATCCGTCCGCCCTCGGCTCTCGCCTCCGGTCCAGCTCCGGAGCCCTGCTCGCCCAGCGCGACCTTCGTGGAGCGAGCAAGTCCAAAACATCTTACGTCCTGCGCCTTTGCACGGGGCGCACCAGAACGGCCGCCGGCAGTGATGCCAGCCACTTGACGCGGATCCAGCCCCGTTCCACAACCTCGTGGGCGGTCCGGCCGCGCAATCAGGTGCACGGAACCCGCCGTCACCGCAAAACTTGCGAGGACCGCTGCAGTCCTCCTTTCGACGGAGCGCCCTCCCGGAGCCCCGGGGAGGACGCGAGGAGCGACATGAAACCGACCGACACCACCGTCAAGCTCGATCTCCCCATCTCCTCGGACCCGGCGCTGCGCCGCCGATTCCTGGTGCTGAACGAGCCGTTCCCCGGCAACCTCCGCTTCGGCGTCCTCCTGGAGAAGCTCGACTGGCTGGCCCACGACACGGCGCTCGACTACGCCCGGCGCGTCCACCCGGAGGCGCGCGCGGTCACCGCCGCGGTGGACGAGATCCTGGTCCGGCACGTCTCGAACGCCCAGCGCGATCTCGTCTGCTCCGGGCGGATCAACCGGGTCGGGCGGACGTCGATGGAGATCGGGATCCGGGTCGAGTCCGAGTCCGAGCCCCGCCACTACGCCTCCTGCTACTTCACCATGGTCGCGCGCGACGGCGACGGCCCGGGCGCCGCCTCGATCCCGGTCCCGCCGCTCGAGCCCGAGGGGGCGCTCGAGGAGCGGCGCGCCGAGAAGGCGCTGGAGCGGCAGCAGGCCTGGCGCGCGCGCACGGCGGCCCTCCTCGCGCCGCCGTCCCGGGAGGAGTTCGAGGAGCTCCGCCGGCTCCACGCGGCGCAGGAGGCGGACGGCTTCGACGGGGTGCGCGCCGGCACCACGACGATCGAGAGCTGGGAGCGGACCTACCCGGAGCAGGAGAACGAGTCGAAGGTCATCTTCGGCGGCTACATCATGCGCCGCGCCTACGAGCTCGCCTCGATCTGCGCGGACCGCGTGATGCCGCACCGCCCGGTGATCGCCGCGGTCAACCGGGTGAACTTCATCCACCCCGTCGAGATCGGCGACAAGCTCCGCTTCTCCAGCACCGTCGTCTACGCCGAGGGGCCGGCGGTCTGCGTCCAGACGTCGATCGAGCGGATGAGCCGCGATCGCTCGGTGCGGGCGCTCTCCAACTCCTGCCTCTTCACCTTCGTGAACGTGGCCCCGGACCTCACGCTGCGCGACGCGCCGACGATCCACCCGGTGACCTACGCCGAGGACGGCCGCTGGCTCGACGCGCGCCGGACGCTGCGCGACCTCGAGTCCCGCCTCCGCGAGCCCTGGCTCGACCTGGCGCGGATCCCGGGGGAGGGGCGCTAGGCCGGCTCAGGCCTTCAGCGAGAGGAGCGTCGCGAAGACGTCGCTCGACGTCCGGGCGCTCTCCAGGTTGGCGCGGTAGGCGTTCGCGGCCTGGAGCTGCGTGACGACCTCGCGCGCGAGATCGGTCCGGGACGGGGCGAGGACCGCGCGATCGGCCCGCGCCGCGGCCACCGGATCCGACGCCGGCGCCACCGCCCCGTCGACGCCGCCGCCGGGGCGCGCGGTCGCGATCACCTGGGCCGGCTGGAAGCCGTCGGTCTGGGCGTTGGCGACGTCGTTCGCCGAGACGGCGAGCCGCAGCGACTCCACCTGGAGCCCGGACTGCGCGATGGAGAGGATGCCGGCCATCCGGAGCGGACTCTAGCGCCGGGCGGTGGCGAGGGAAAGGGGACGGGGTGGGTCGGAGTGCGCGCGCGCCGAGGGGCCGGAGCGGCTCACTCCGGCCGGAGGTCGTTCGTCGACATGGGCGCGTGCGGGGTGGGGGTGGCCGCCTCGCGCTCGAGCTCGACCGCGCGGCCGAGCCAGCCGTTCACCTCGCCGACGCGGCGGGCGATCTCCTCGGTCGGGACTCGCCTGGTGATGAAGGCCCAGGCGATGTCGCCGCGGCATGCGCGGACCAGCCTGCGCAGCCTCCCCGCCTCCTCGAGCAGCTGCTGTCGCCGAGTCATTCCGCTCCTCCACGCCACCCCTGGCGCCAGATGACTACCTTCCCCTACATCCTACATCCGCGCACGGTGTAGGCAAGCCCCTCGCCGTCACATTTCAACCAACCCCCCAGAGGAGGTCCGGTTTCGCAGCCCTGAAGCGCGCGTGCATCCCGGGCGGCCCTGGACGAGAATGCGGGCTCGCCAGGGCCGGCGCGCTGAAGCGCCCCTCCCGGGAGGGTCCAGGCGGTGTTCGAGGAGCTCAACACCGGGCGGAAGCTCGGACTCGCGTTCGGCGCCGCGATCGCCACCATGGCGGTCGTCGGCGGCGTCGCGGGCTGGGCCGCCTCGTCGACCGAGCGGATCGCGATCGACCTCGCGGTCGAGAAGATCCCGGGGCTCCTCGCGCTCGGCGAGGTGAGCGACGCGATCGACGCCGCCGACCGGAACCTCTCCCGGCTGGTCAACCCCTCCCTCGGCGACCGCCGGGAGCGCGGCCGGTTCACCGCCGACTTCGCGGCCGCCATGGGCGATCTGGCGGGCGCCGAGGGGGAGTACGCGGCGCTCCCCCGGAGCGCGCCGCTCGCCGAGCGCTGGCGCGCCTTCCTCGCCGCGGAGCTCGTCTGGCGGCAGCGCGCCGAGGAGGCGGAGATCGCCATCGCCTGGCGCGACGAGGTCGAGGCGACGAGCGAGATCGACGATCCCTTCGCGATCGCCGCCGCGCGGAGCCGGGCGGCGGTCGCCTACCGGGCGATGATGAACGCCCACGGCCCGGCGAGCGACGCCATCGAGGCGCTGCGGGATCAGACGCGGGCCGAGGTGATCGCGCTCGACGGCTCGGTCGGCCCGGCGATCCGGCGGGCGCGCCTCGCCCTCTCCGCCGCGTTCGGCGCCGGGGCGATGGTCCTCGTCGCCGCGGCCGCGCTCGTCACCCGGACGGTCGGCCGGGGGATCCGCGGCCTCCTCGCCGAGGCGCGCGCGCTCACCGACGCGGTGCGGCGGGGGCGCCTCGACGTGCGCGGCGATCCCGCGGCCGTGAGCGCCGAGTTCCGGCCGGTGGTCGAGGGGATCAACCGGACGGTCGAGGCCTTCGACCAGGTCCGGGCGCGGATGGTCGAGGCGCAGAAGCTGGAGGCGGTCGGGAGGCTGGCCGGGGGGGTGGCCCACGACTTCAACAACATCCTGACCTCGATCGTCGGGTCGGCGCACCTCGCCCGCGAGGCGCTCCCCGGGGACCACGCCGCCGGCCCGGACCTCGATCAGATCCTGGCCGACGCCGGGCGCGCGGCGGCGCTGGTGAGGCAGCTCCTCGCCTTCGGCCGGCGCGGGGTGGTGGAGGCGCGGCCGGTCCGGGTCGGCGCGCAGCTCCGCGCGCTCGAGCCCATGCTCCGCCGGCTCATCGGCGAGGACGTCGAGCTGTCGATCCTGGGGGCCGACGCCCCGGCCGTCGTCCGGATCGACCCCGGGCAGCTGGAGCAGGTGATCGTGAACCTGGCGGTCAACGCCCGCGACGCGATGCCGGAGGGGGGACGGCTCGCGATCGAGGTGGGCACGCTCGACGTCCTGGCGGGCGACGGCGCGGGGCTCGCTCCGGGCCGCCACCTGCTCCTCGCGGTGAGCGACACCGGGATCGGCATCGCCCCCGAGGCGCGCGCGCAGATCTTCGAGCCCTTCTTCACCTCCAAGGGCTCGGGCAAGGGGACGGGGCTCGGCCTCGCGACCTGCCACGCGATCGTGGCGACCGCGGGGGGCGCGATCGCCTTCGACAGCGAGCCCGGGCGAGGGACCCGCTTCCGGGTCTACCTCCCCTGCGTCGACGAGCCCCCCGCCGAGGAGCCCCCCGCGCCGCCCCGCGCGCTCGCCGGCACCGAGACCCTCCTCCTCGTCGAGGACGAGGTCGCGGTGCGTGCCGTCGCCGCCCGGGCCCTGCGGTCGCGCGGCTACCGGGTGCTCGAGGCGGAGACGGTCGAGGAGGGGATCGCGCGCGCCGCGGACCACCCCGGGCGGATCGACCTGCTGGTGAGCGACGGCGTGCTCCGCGGCGGCAGCGGACGGCAGGTGGCCGAGCAGGTCCGGCGCGCCCGTCCGGAGATCCGCGTGCTCTTCGTCTCCGGCTACACCGACGACGCCGTCGTCCGCGGCGGGATCGAGGCGCGGGAACTCGCCTTCCTCCCGAAGCCGTACTCCCCCGAGGAGCTCTGCGCCAAGGTCAGGGCGGTCCTCGACGGCTGAGCTTCGCCGCGCGCCCCGGGAGCAGGGGGCAGGTCGAGCGCTCGGGCGGCGCGAAGGCCTCCCGGGCCGGGATGACCCGCTCGATCGCCAGGGAGTCCCAGCGCTGGTGGGAGTCGCGCGGCGCCTTCACCCGGGCCAGGAAGAGGTCGTGGACGACGAGGCCGTCCGGGCGGATGGTCGCGTGGCGCAGGATCGGGTCGTCGATCGCGATCCGGTGCATCGCCCGCGCGATCCCCGGCCCGTCGGTGCGCCCGCTCGCGGCGATCGCCCGGAGGAGGTGGCGGACGCTCGAGTAGACCCCCGCGTGGACCATGGTCGGCATCCGCCCGGTCCGCGCCAGGAAGGACCCGGCCCAGGCGCGCGCCGCCGGGTCGAGGTCCCAGTAGAAGCCGGTGACGAGCAGGCTGCCCTGGGCGGCCGGGAGCCCCAGGGCGTCCAGGTCGTCGAGGAAGAGGAGGAGCGGGACGATCACCTGGCCGCCGTCGGTGATCCCGAACTCGCGCGCCTGCTCGATGGCGTCCACCGCGTTCCGGGCCCCGTTCGCGAGGCCGATGAAGTCGGCCCGCGAGGCCTGGGCGGCGAGGAGCGCCGCCGAGAAGTCGGTCGCGTCGGCGGGGTGGCGGAACCGCCCGGCGAGCCGCCCGCCGGTGCGGGCGATGGCCCGGACGGCCGCCCCCTCGAGCGACCTGCCGAAGGGGTCGTCGACGGTGACGAGGAACCAGCGGCGGCCCCGGCCGCGCCGGTCGAGGGCGGCCACGGCCCCGCGGGCGACCGCGTCGGCGTCGAACATCCAGTGGAAGCCGGTGGGGGAGCACTCCTCGTTGGTGAGCCGCGTCGTGGCCGGGCCCGAGGCGAGGGTGATCCGGCCGGCGGCGGCGGCGACCCGCTGCACCGCCAGCGCGACGGCCGAGACGGTCAGATCGGCGATGGCCACGACCCCGTCGCGCGCGAACCAGCCCCGCGCGATCTCGACGGCGCGCGAGGGGCTCTCCTGGTGGTCGGCGGAGAGGAGCTCGACGCGCAGCCCGCGGCACTCGGCGGCGAGGCAGTCGTCGATCGCGAGCTGGGCCGCGGCGATCGACCCGGCGCCGCTCATCCCGGCCCACGGGCCGGAGAGGTCGGTGAGGACGCCGATCCGGATCGCCTGACGCCCGAGGTCCGGCGGGGGGACGACCGCCTGGACGGCGGCGAGGAGCGCGGCCAGCGGGGGGAGTGCGGGCATCGGCTCTCGGGGCGCGGGCCGGGCGTCAGCCGGCGAGCGCCCGTCGACCGCCGCGGCGCGGCGGGCCGGCGGCCTCCTGGGCGAGCCGGAACGCGCCGACCATCGACCGGAGCTGGTCGGCCTGGCTGGAGAGCTCCGCCGCCGCCGAGGAGGACTCCTCGGCGCTCGCGGCGTTCTGCTGGGTGACGGTGTCCATCTGGCCGACGGCGCCGTTCACCTGCTCGACGCCGGTGGCCTGCTCGCGCGCCGAGGCGCTGATCTCGGAGACGATCGCGGTCACCTTCGCCACGCCGCCCTTGATCTCGCCGAGGAGCTCGGCGACCGTCCGCGCCACCCCCTCGCCCTCGCCCGCCTGCCGGACCGACTCCCGGATGAGCGCCTCGGTCTTCTGCGCCGCCTCCTTCGACCGGAGGGCGAGCGACCGGACCTCCTCGGCCACGACCGCGAAGCCGCGCCCCGCCTCGCCCGCCCGCGCCGCCTCGACCGCGGCGTTGAGCGCGAGCAGGTTGGTCTGGAACGCGATGTCGTTGATGTCCTTGATGATCTGGCTCGTCCCCTCGGCCGCGCTCCGGATGCTGGCCATGGTGGAGGTCATCCGGGCGACCGCCTCGCCGCCCTTCTCGGCGGCCCCTTGCGCCGAGCGGGTGAGGAGATCGGCCTGCCGGGCGTTGTCGGAGGTCTGCCGGGAGGTGGTGGAGACCGTCGCCAGCGTCGCGCCGGTGCCGCCGAGCGCCGCCGCCTGCTCCGACGCGCCGCTGGCCACCGCCTGGCTCGAGGCCGCGATCTGCGCCGCCGCCGAGGTGATCTGTTCGACCGCCTCGACCACCTGGCCGATCGCCGCGTCGAGCGCCTCGCCGGTCGCGTTCACCGCGTCCTTGAGCCGGGCGAGATCGCCGGCGTAGGTCCGCTCCACCCGGCCGCTCAGGTCGCGCGCGGCGAAGCGCTCCAGCACCGCGACCGACTCGGCGACCGGCGCCGTCAGGGCGTCGAGCGCGCCGTTCACGCCGCGGAGGATCTCCGCGTACTCGCCCGGGCAGCGCTCCGGCGCGGCGCGCCGCGAGAGCTCCCCGGCGCGCGCGGCGCCGAGCACGCCGCCGACCTCGGCCACCAGGTCGCCGATGACCGCCGAGCAGCGGTCGAGATCCCTCCGCAGCGCGTCGAACTCGCCCTGGAAGACCTCGTCGCTCGCCGGCGGGCGCGTGCCGCGGGCGAGGCAGTCTACGGCGACGGCGGCGCGGCGGATCGGCCGGACCACCGCGTCGAGCATCGCGTTGACGCCGCGGATGAGCGCGCCGTTCTGGCCCGTGTACCGGCTCGGATCGGCGCGGACGTCGAGGCGCCCCTCGGTCGCCGCCTGGATGAGGAGCGCCAGGTCGGAGTTGCGCAGCCGGACCACGTCGATGAGGCCGTTCACGCCGTCCCGCAGCTGGCCGTACCGCCCGCGCAGGTCGGCGTCGATCGGCTCCGGGACCTCCCCCGCCGAGAGCTTCGCGATCCGGTCGGCGGCGAGCTCGATCGGGCGCGTCACCGCGTCGAGGAGGGCGTTGATCCGCGCCATCATGGCGCCGTTGTAGCCCGGGTACTTCGCGAGGTCGGCGCGGAGGTCGAGCCGCCCCTCGGCCGCCGCCTCGATCAGCGCCTTCAGGTCGCCGTTGCGCAGCTGGACGACGTCGACGAGCGCGTTGAGCGCGTCGCGCTGCTGGTCGAAGTCGCCGCCGAACGGCGTGAGCTTCTCCGGCAGGTCGCCCCGGGAGAACCGCTCGAGGGCGACGGCGATGGTCTTGAAGGGGCCGACGAACGCGTCGATCGCCTCGCTCATCCCCTTCACCACCGGCCGGAACTCCGGATCGATGAGGTCGATGCGGGGGCGGGTGTCGAGGCGCCCGTCGTGGATGGCGTCGCGCACCCGGAGCGCCTCGGCGAGCATCGCCTGGATCGCCTCTCCCACGAGCCGGGCGACGAGCAGGCCGCCGACGATGATGATCGCGCCGAGCACGAGACCGCCGAACAGCGCGACGGCCCGCATGGAGCCGGTCTCGGACGACCCGGCGAACCAGCCGGCGGCGCCGACGCAGATCGTCGCGACCCCCGCGAGCACGGAGCCGATGGTGATCTTCGTGCCGACCTTCATCTCCCTGAACATCTTGGACCTCGAGCGCTCGAGCCGGTTCCCCCGAGCGATGGCCAAGCAGCGGACGTGCCAGGTTCCGGAGATTCGCCGCAGGGGCGCGCACGGCAATTGTGCAGGCGTTGCGCGAGGGGTGGACGCGCGGAGGTGCGCGGGTGTCCGCTCCCGACGCCGATGCCGCGGCGACCCGGAGGGTCGACCCGACCCCGTCCTCGCACCCGCCCCGCGCCGTCCTTCAGGCGTGGATCAGGAGGCGGATGGCCGGGACCGCGGCGATCACCAGCAGCCCCGCGGAGATCATGGTGAGGCCGGCGATCGCCCCCTCGACCGGGCCGAGCGCCAGGGCCTGCGCCGTCCCCGCCCCGTGCGCCCCCATCCCGAGGAGCGCGCCGCGGGCGAGCGGGCTGCGGAGCGGCAGGTGCCGGATCCCGAGGTCGCCGAGCACCAGCCCGACCAGGGCGGTGGCGATGACGAAGACCGCGGCGAGCGCCGGCGATCCGCCGAGCCGGGTCGCCACCTCCATCGCCAGCGGCGTGGTGATCGAGCGCGGCGCCAGGCTGGCGACGAGGAGCCCGTCGAGCCCCGCCATCCGGGCGAGCTCGACCGAGCTGCCGACCGCGACGGCGCAGCCGGCGAGGAGCCCCGCCGAGAGCTCGCGGGCGTGGCGCCGGAGGAGGTCCCGGCTCCGCCAGAGCGGGACCGCGAAGGCGACGGTGGTCGGCCCCAGGAGGTCGGCGAGCCAGCGGCCGCCGCCCATGTACGCGCGGTAGGGCACCCGGCCGGCGAGGAGCGCCGCGGCGAGGGCGGCCGGGACGGTGAGCAGGGGCGAGAGGAGGGCGACCGGCGCGCGCCGGTGGAGCGCCGCGGCCGCGGCGTAGAGCGCGACCGTCGCCGCGAGCCATCCCGCTCCGATCACGGCCGCGCTCCGCGCCGCCGCGCGAGCCACTCGACGACGCCGCCGGTCGCCGCCATGACCAGCGCGGTGCTCACCGCCACCACCGCCACGGCGCGCAGCCCCGGGCCGCCGAGGAGCTGCGGGTGGTCGATCACCCCGACCGCCGCGGGGACGAAGAAGAGCAGCATGTGGCGCAGGAGCCCGTCGGCCGCCGGCTCGAGCCAGGCGAGCGGGACGAGCCCGACCGCGAGCGCGCCGAGGAGGAGGGCGAGGCCGACCACGCTCCCCGGCGCCGGGAGGTGGAGCAGGCGCGCGACCAGGATCCCGGCCCCCCAGAAGGCCAGCAGGAGGCACATCCCCGCCAGGCCGCGGAGCCCGGGGAGGAGGATCGCCGCGCGGCGACCGGGGCCCGGGGGGGCTCCGGCGGGGGCGGCGGGGGCGGTCGGGGCGG
>JAJXSQ010000059.1 GCA_021784495.1 Myxococcales bacterium
GGAAGACGTCCACCGGATCGAGCTCGTCGAGGGTCGCGGCCGGGGCGCCGTCGCCGAGCGCCGCGCCGTCGCCGTCGAGCACCACCTGCCACCGCACCAGGCGCGCGGCGCGCGCCTCGACCGCCTGGTCGAGCCGGGCGCGCAGCGCCGGCTCCGGCCGCGCGAGCCGGACCCGGGCCTCGAGGAGCGGCACCCGCTCCGGCGAGAGGTCGCCGAGCGGCGGCAGGGCGCGGAGCTGCTCGAGCACCTCGGCGAGCGGCGCCGGGCCGTCGGCGGGGACGCGCAGGAGGGGGCGCGGTCGCGGCGTCGGCACGGCGCGGGCCGCGACCAGCGCGCCGCCGGCGAGGTCCACCACCACCACCTGCTGCTCGTGCTGCGCCTCGTCGAAGGAGAGCGGGAGCGGGGCGCCCGAGTACCGGAGGCGCGCGCCGATCGCCTGCGGCCGGTGCAGGTGGCCGAGGGCGCCGTAGGCCACGTCGGGGGGGAAGGCGTCGGACGGGACCGCGCCGGCGCCGCCGACGAGGGTCCGCTCCGAGGCGCCCGACGCGCCGCCCACCACGAAGAGGTGGCCCATGGCCACCAGCGCCTCGCCGGGGCGCCGCCGCGCGCGCGCCGCGCCGAAGACCGCGTCGTGGACCCGGCGGACCGGGGCGGCCGGGTCGGCGCCCAGATCCTCGGCGCGCAGGTCGGCGGCCCGGAGGAAGGGGATCGCCGCCACCAGCGCCGACTCCCCGCCGCCCTCGATCCGGACGAGGGCCCGCTCCGGCTCGAGCCCGGCGGGGCCCCGGGGCGCGGCGCCGACGACGTGGAGCCGGCCGAGCGCGCGCAGGAAGGGCTCGGTGGTCTCCAGCCGGTGCGGCGAGTCGTGGTTGCCGCCGATGGCGACGACGGTGAGCTGGGGGAGGCGCCGCCAGACGTCGACCAGGAACTCCGCCAGCATCCCGACGGCGGCCGCGGGCGGGCTGGCGACGTCGAAGAGGTCGCCGGCGACGAGCAGCCCGTGGGCCCCCTCCCGCTCGCAGAGGTCGGCGAGCCAGGCGAGGAAGGCGCGCTGCTCCGGCGCCCGGTCGACGTCGTGGAGGACGTGGCCGAGGTGCCAGTCGGAGGTGTGGACGAGGCGGAGCGCCATGGGGGCCCACCTATAGCCGGGGGGGCGGACACCGGGCCGGCGGCGCGCGCCCCCCGGGGCCCCAGGTTCACGCTCCGAGACGACACGGTCCGTCGCAGCGGTGCAACGGAAGGTCGCCACCGCTGCACCGCGGCGTCGCGGCGTCGCGCGCCGGCGCGAGCGGATGCCCGGGATCTCGCCCGCTTCGGCGCCCGGCACGCCCCGCGCAATCCGGTTCCTCGGGAGGGGTCGACATGAGGCGTCTTGTCGCAGCCGCGCTGCTCGCCGCGTCCTGGGGTGGGCTGGCCGAGGAGCCGGGCCTGAGGCCGTTCGTCCTCGCGGCGCGCGAGCGCGGCGACGTGAAGTCGGTGGCGGAGGCGACGCGGGCCCGGCTCGGCGCCGCCGGCTTCGAGATCGCCGGGGAGTACGAGCCCTACTCCGGCGCGCGGGTGCTGGCGGTGACGAGCGACGAGCTGAAGGCGCTCGCCGCGGCCTCGCCCACCGGCGGCTACGCCGCCGCGCAGCGCGTCACCGTCACCCGGGACGGCGACGGGGTGGACGTCGCCTTCACCAGCCCGCGCTACATGGCGGCGGCCTACCGGCTCCCGGGCGACCTCGGGCCGGTGGAGGACCGGCTGGAGAAGGCCCTGGGCCGGATCGAGGGGTACGGCGAGCGCAAGACCGCCGGCGACCTGCGCGGCTACCACTACATGTTCGGCATGCCCTACTTCGACGAGCCGTCGCGGTTCGGCTCCTTCCCGGACCACGCCGCGGCCGTCGCCGCGGTGGAGCGGGGGCTCGCCGCCCGCCGCGGCGGGGTCCGGGCGGTCTACCGGATCGACCTGCCGGGCGGGCGGCAGACGGTCTTCGGCGTCGCCTTCACCGAGGGCTGCGCGTCCGACGCCCGGATCATGGAGGAGATCGACTTCAAGCCGGTCCGCTCCACCGGCTACCTCCCCTACGAGCTGCTGGTGACCGGCGACGAGGTGGTCGCGCTCCACGCGAAGTTCCGGATCGCCGTCGACTTCACCGACCTCAAGATGATGGGGTCCCACAGCTTCATGAACATCCGCTGCGCCCCCGACGCCATCGAGGATGCGCTCCGGAAGGTGGTCGGGGAGCGGTGACCGGGCCCCGGGCACGGCGCGCCGGGGGCGCGGGGAGGAGCGCATGACCGGTCGATCCGAGCAGCCGTCGGCCAGCGGCTTCCACGGCGCCATCGGGAGCCTGCCGCTCGTCGACCTCCTCCAGGTCTGGTCGCTGAACCGGTTCTCCGGCCTCGTCGTCGTCCGCTTCCGCGAGCGGGTGGGGCACCTCTACTTCGTCGACGGCGAGCTGGTCCACGCCGAGGCCGAGCAGGAGACCGGAGAGCAGGCGGTGGGGGTGATCCTGGGGTGGCCGGAGGGGGCCTTCGAGCCCTTCCCCAACACCACCACCATGAAGCGGACCATCGACAAGCGGCTCAGCCACCTGCTGCTCGACGCCCACCGCGTGATCGACGAGCGGCGCCGGACCCCCGGGCCGCCCCCGGCGCCCCCCCCGGCCGCCGAGGCGCGCGGCCCGGCGGAGCCGACGGTGCTGGACCGCATCCGGGCGATCCGGGGGGTGACCAGGCTGGTGCGCTTCGGCCGGGACGGCCAGCCCGGCCCCGGGGAGGGGCCGGGGGGCGAGGAGCTCGCCGCCCGGGCGCTCTACCTCGCGCTGAACCACGCCGGCGCCATCGGCGCGACCTTCGGGCTGCGCGACCTCGCGGTGGCGTCGCTCGAGGGCGCGGCCGGGTCCTTCCTGGTCGTCCACGCCGGGCCGAGCTACCTGGCGGTGGCGGTGGAGCCCGGGGTCGCCGTGGAGCCGGTCGTGGCCCAGGTGCGGTGCCTCCTGACCCGGCCGGCGGCGAGGTGACCATGGACCCGACGCCCAACCAGCAGGCCGCCCTCTGCCAGCTCGGCGCCGTGCCGGGGGTGGTGGGCAGCATGGTCTTCGACCCGGCCGGCGCCGTGGTCCTGTCCGAGTTCCCCGGGGTCTTCGACGCGGGCGGGCTGCGGCAGCTGGCGGCGCAGCTCTCCGCCGACGGCTACTTCCAGGAGTGGATGGCCGGCGAGCGGGCCACCCTCGACCTCCGGTACGGCGACGGCCACGTCGTGGTCCGCGCCCTGGAGGGCGCCTGGCTCCTCGTGCTCTGCACCCTGCAGGTGAACGCGCAGCTGCTCGCGATGTCGCTCACCCAGGTGCTGCGCCGGCTGCGCCTGGGCGGCGAACTCGCGCGGGGCTCCGCCGCGGAGCGCCCCGGGGCCGTCGCCGCGCCGCCCCCGGCGCACGCCCCGACCCTGGTCGAGCGCCTGCGCGCCCTCGTCGCCGCCGAGCTCGGGGCCCAGGCGAGCCAGGGGCTGGAGCTCCTGGCCGCCGCGGGGGGCGCCCCGGGCGACCTGGCGCGCGCGGTCGCCGACGTCGAGCGGCTGACGCGGCTCTTCATCAGCACGAGGAAGGCCGACGAGCTCGGCCGGCGGATGCGCGAGCTGCTGGAGCCCGCTGCGGAGCGCTCCACGAGGAGGACCACGTGATCTACGTCGCGTACGGGCTGTCGGCGCTGGCGATCCTGGGGATGGGGCTGAACGCCGTGCTCGCCATCCGGCTCAAGCGCGCCATCCTCGGGGGGGAGGTCGGCGCGAAGTGGGGGGTGCTCAGCGCCCTGATCGTCGTCTTCTTCCTCGGCTACCTCGCCTCCCCGCTCGCGCTCTACCTGGATCTCCCCCCCCGGTACCTCGGGCTGCTGGTCTCCGGGGTCTTCCTCTTCGGGACGGTCTTCATCTGGGTGGTCATCGGGATCATCCGCGACACCCTGACCTTCCTGAAGCTGATCCGGCCGGACGGCGCGCCCTAGCGGCGGCGCCTCAGCGGTAGAGGTCGAGGAGCCGCGCGGCCCGCGCCCGGAGCGCGGCGGCGACGTCGGGCGGCCCGTCGACCTCGGCCTCGCCGCCGTGGCCGAGGACGTAGCCGAGCAGGAAGTCTCCCGGCGTGAGCCGCACCGTGGCCAGGACGGCGCCTCCCGGCTCCTCGCGCGCCCGGTCCCCGAAGCGATCCCGGGCCAACCGGGCGGAGGTGCCGCGGAAGCGGAGCCGCACCTCCCGCTCCGCCCCCGACTCGAAGAAGAGGTTCCGCCGCACGTAGCGTGACACCGGCGGCCCCCGGTGCTCGGGGAAGATCCGCGTCCCCGGCTCGACCCCGACGATCCGGTCGAGGCGGTAGAGGTGCTCGGACTCCTTCGCGACGTTCCAGGCGGCGAGGTACCAGACGCCGTCGTGCGGGAAGAGGATCCGCGGCTCGACCACCCGCCGCGCGACCTCGGCGTCGGCGACCGAGCGGTAGGCGATGGTCGTCTCCAGCCGCTGGGCGATCGCCGCCTCGAGCGCGCCCGCCCAGGGCTCCGGGGGGCGCTCGGTCACGTCCAGCCCGGCCGCCAGCCGCTCGGCCACCGGCCGGAGCACCTCGGGGATCGCCCGCCGGAGCTTGCGCGCGACCGCGCTCACCGCCCGGTCCCCGCCCTCCTCGAAGGGGCGCAGCGCCGCGAGCAGCAGCGCCCCCTCCACCAGCGAGAAGGCCGGCGGGGTGCCGAACTGGAGCTCGTAGGTGATCCAGAGCTCGCCGTCCTCCAGGTAGAGGTCGATCGCGTCGCCGCCGCCGGCCGGCTCGGTCCAGAGGTCGGCCACCGCGGCGACGTCGGCGCGGAGCGTGGCCTCGTCCCGCGCGCCGGTGAGCTCGACCGCCCGGGCGAGCGGCACCCCCCGGCCCGCGCGCGAGGCGCGGGCGACCACCGGGAGGAGCAGGAGGAGGCGGCGGAGCCGCTGGAACGAGGCGTCGCTCACGGGGCGCTCCCCTCGGGCGCGCGCGCGAGCGGCGCCAGGATCTCGCGGGCCAGCGCGCGCCCCTCCGGCGGCTCCAGCAGCTCCGCCTCCGGCCCCCAGGCGAGCGCCTGGCGCACCAGGCCGCTCAGGTCGCGGACCTCGAGCCGCGCCAGCCGCGCGCCGTCCTCCAGGGCGGTGATCCGCGCCCCGGGGAGGAGCTGCCGGGCGAGCCGGGCGAGCGAGCCGCGGAGCCGCACCGCGGCGGGGCGCGGCGGGTGGACCTCGTAGTCCCAGGGCTGCTGGCGGGACCAGCGCCGGATCTCGAAGTCGGCCGGGATGGCGTAGTCGGGGTCCTGCCGCCGGACCGCGTTCACCTTCAGCGCGCGGACGCGCGAGAGGTAGAAGAGCCGGAGCGCGCCGCGCAGGTGGCAGTGGCCGACGAAGATCCACTCCCCGCGCCGGCCCGCCAGGCCGTAGACGTCCACCTCGCGGTGGACCACCTCGTCGGTCGCCGCGCGCCAGTAGTCGATGGCGATCCGCTTGCGCCGCTCCCAGGCGTCGGCGAGCCGGTCGAGCATCGCCCCGGCGCCGCGGCCCCCCTCGCCGCCGCCGGGCCGGAGCTCCCCGGGCGAGGTCGCGCGGGGCGGCAACCCCTTCGCCCCGACGGCCAGCTTGCGGAGCGCGCTCTCCAGATCGTTGCGCAGGGGGTGGTCGGACAGGCGCAGCGCGCCGGCGGCGGCCGCCCAGAGGAGCGCCCCCTCGTCCGGGGAGAACTCGAGCGAGGGGAGGCGGCTCGAGCGCGCGTCGAGGAGGTAGCCGGTCGCGTCCTCGCGGCTCCCCAGCTCGACCGTCTCGATGGCGAAGCCGAGCCGGCGCAGCTCGGCCTTGTCGCGCGAGAACATCCGCTCGCGCGCGTCGGCGCCGCCCCGGTAGTGCGCGGGGAAGGCCTGGTAGATGGCCTCCCGGGTGGCCGGCTCCGACCGGGAGAGGAGCCAGGTGGCGAGGAGGAGCCGGCGGGTCGCAGCGGTGTCGGACATGCGATCGGTGCCTCGCCGGGAGGGGTGCGGCGGGGAGTCTACCCCGGCGCCACCGCGCCGGTCTCGGCCGCGGGGCCCCGGGGCGGCGGCGTGGACGCCGGCGCCGCGCGGGACGTACAGTCGGCGCACGCCCCCGCGCCGCCCGGGCCCGCCCGGTCGCGCGCGAGGGCGAACCCATGCGCCGACCGCGACTCCGCCTGCTCCCCAGGGGGCTCGTCCAGAGGTACTCGCTCCTGCTCGTCGGCGCCGCCGTGCTGCCGATGCTCGTGGTCGGGATCCTCTACCACCGGTACACGCGGGACCTCCTCCGGCAGTTCACCGGGAAGCAGCTCGAGGCGCAGCTCGCGGCGACCTCCAGCCGCCTCGGCTTCTTCCTGGAGGCGCGCGCCTCCCAGCTCCAGACCCTGGCGCGCTACCCGGCGGGCGCCGGCGGCGGCGCGTGGCCGGGGCGCGGAGAGCTCGCCTCGCTCGTCCGGATCGAGGCCGACGAGGCCGACCTCTACGGCGTCCTCCTCTTCTCCGAGCGCGGCGCGCTGGTCCGGGCGGTCGCCGGCCAGGCGGCCTCCGGCGCGCCGTACTGGGGCGGCTTCCCCTTCGCCCCGGAGGCGCTGCCGCGGGCCCAGCTCGGCGACACCACCCTCGTCGGGCCGGCGCCGCCGCGGGACGGTCAGGCCGGCTGGCTCCTCATGGAGGAGCCGCTCCGCGGGGGCGGGGCCGTCGCGCTGCACGTCCGGCTGGCGTCGATCACCGAGCTCCTCGGGGCGCCGTCGGTCGCCGGGGTGATCCAGCCGGTGCTGCGGACGCCCGCCGGCCTCTTCGACGTGGTCGGGAGCCCGGTCCAGGTCCACGGGCAGCTCGTGGACGGGCCGGAGGTCGCGCCCGGCTGGTGGCCGAGCCTGGTGGTGGACCCCGAGGCCCTGCTCCGGCCCTTCCTGGCGGCCCGCGTCACCCTGGTCGTCGCCTCGCTGGTGGTGATGGCCGCGGTCGGCTGGGTCTCGGCGCGGCTGGCGGGGCGGCTCCAGCACCGCGTCCGCGCGCTCGCCGCCGGCGCCGAGGCGCTCTCCTCGGGGGACTTCAGCTACCGCGTCGGCGACGCCGGCCACGACGAGATCGGCCTCCTCGCCGTGACCTTCAACCGGATGGCGGCCCGGCTCGGGGACCTCATCGCCCGGGCGGTGCGGATGGAGCGGCTGGCCGCGCTGGGGAGCTTCTCCACCGGCGTCGCCCACGAGGTCCGCAACCCGCTGGCGACGCTCAAGACCACCGTCCAGGCGCTCGAGCGGGTGGAGCGGGATCCCCAGCGCCTCGCGCTCCTGTCGGCGATGGGCGCGGAGATCGACCGGATGGCCCGCACCGTCGGGGAGATCCTGGCCTTCGGGCGGCCGCGGCCGCCGCGGCGCGCCCGGGTGGCGGTGTGGGAGGTGGCCGAGCGGCTCCGGAGCGTGGTGGCCACCGAGGCGCGCGAGCGCCAGGTCGAGCTGGCGCTGGAGGGGGAGCGCGCGGCCCTGGCCCTCGTCGATCCCGATCACCTGCAGCAGATCCTGCTGAACCTCGTCCTGAACGCCCTCCAGGCGACCCCGCCCGCCGGCGAGGTCCGGCTCGGGATCCGGCGCGAGGGCGACCAGGTGGCGGTCACCGTCCAGGACACCGGGCCGGGGATCCCCGCGGAGGAGCTGCGCGAGGTCTTCGAGCCCTTCTTCACCACCCGGCCGAGCGGGACCGGCCTCGGGCTGCCGATCTCCCGGCAGCTCGCCGAGCTGAACGGCGGGAGCCTGGCGCTGGCGAGCGCGCCCGGGCGGGGGACCACCGCGACCCTGCTGCTCGGCCCCGGAGAGGAGCGCGATGTCGAGCGTGCTGATCATCGATGACGAGGCGCCCCTCGTCGCCTCGCTGGCGTTCGCGCTGCGGACCGAGGGGTACCTGGTCGAGTCGGCGGGGAGCGGAGGGGAGGGGCTCCAGGCCGTCCCCCGGTTCCAGCCGAGCGTCATCCTCCTCGACGTGCGCCTCCCCGACGGCTCGGGGCTCGACTGGCTCGAGCGGCTCCGCGCCGCCCACCCCGAGGTCCCGGTGGTGATGATCTCGGCGCACGGCGACACCCGGGCGGCGGTGAGGTCGGTGAAGGGCGGCGCCTTCGACTACCTCACCAAGCCCTTCGAGCTCGACGACCTGCTCATGACCCTCCGCTCCGCGCTCGAGCGCCAGCGGATGTCGCAGGAGCTCTCCCGGTACCGCGAGGCCGCCGTCGCCGGCCGGGAGCTGGTCGGGGAGAGCGAGGTCATGCGCCGGCTGGCGAGCGCGGCGCGGCGGATCGGCGAGAGCAGCGCCGCGCGCGTCCTCCTGCTCGGCGAGTCCGGGACCGGGAAGGCGCTGGTCGCCCGGGCGATCCACGCCCAGAGCGCCCGGGCGCGCGGCCCGTTCATCGAGGTGAACTGCGCCTCGCTCCCCGAGGCGCTCATCGAGGCGGAGCTCTTCGGCGCGGAGAAGGGGGCCTACACCAGCGCCCACCAGCGGCGCGTCGGCCTGGTCACCCTGGCCGACGGCGGGACGCTCTTCCTCGACGAGGTCGGGGAGCTGCCGCTCCAGCTGCAGGCGACGCTCCTCCACTTCCTCGAGGACGGCAGCTACCGCCCCATCGGCTCGAGCCGCGCCCTCACCTCCGACGCGCGGGTCCTGGCGGCGACCAACCGGGACCTGGCCGCGGCGGTGCGCGAGGGGCGCTTCCGGGAGGATCTCTTCTACCGGCTCGACGTGGTCCAGGTCCGCGTGCCCGCCCTGCGCGAGCGCGGGCGCGACGTGCTGCTCCTCGCCCGCCACTACGCCGCCCGGTACGCCCGCGAGGAGAACTGCCCGCCGGTCGAGTTCACGCCCGAGGCGGAGGAGGCGCTCCTCGCCTACCGCTGGCCGGGCAACGTCCGCGAGCTCCGGAACGTGGTGGAGCGGCTCACCATCCTGAACGCCGGCCGGACCATCCACCCCGACGACCTGCCGATCGAGGTCACCGGCGGGCGCGAGGGAGGCGCGAGCGCGCCGCGCTCGATCGGGACCGAGCTGGCCGACGCCGAGCGCTCCCTGCTCGAGGGGGCGCTCCGGGAGGCGTCGGGCCACAAGGCGCGGGCCGCGGCGATCCTCGGCATCTCCCGCCACGCCCTGAAGCGCCGGCTCCAGCGGCTCGGGCTCGAGTAGGGCCGTCCCCCTCGGAGGAGGCGCCCCGCGGGCGTGGCGCGCCGCGTCGGGGCGCGCGGGATCCGCTCCTCCGCGCGCGCGCGCGAGCGGAGGCCGCTCCTCGCCGCGCCG
>JAJXSQ010000060.1 GCA_021784495.1 Myxococcales bacterium
GGGCGGCTCGACCGCGCGCTCTCCGACGCGCTGGGCCTCGGCCGCGCGGCGGTGAAGCGGGCCTTCTCGCTCGGCGAGGTCCGGGTCGCCGGACGGCGGGCGCGCGCCGCCGACCCGGCCGCGCCGGGCCTGGAGGTGGAGCTCGACGTCGAGCCGCCGCCGGGCCCGCCGTCGCCCGAGCCCGGGGCGCCGCTCACCGTCCTCCTCGAGCACCCGCGCCTCCTGGTGGTGGAGAAGCCGGCCGGCGTCGCGGTCCACCCGCTCGCCGCGGGGGAGGGGGGGACGCTCGCCGGCGCCGTCCTGGCGCGCCACCCCGAGTGCGCGCTCGCCGCGCCCGATCCGCGGGAGGGGGGCGCGGTGCAGCGGCTCGACCTGGAGACGAGCGGCTGCGTCCTCTTCGCCCGCGATCGCGACGCCTGGGAGCGGCTCCACGACCAGCTCCGGCGCCGCGCCGTGGAGAAGGTCTACCTCGCGCTCGCCGTCGGCAGGATCCCGGCGGGCGGGGTCTGCTCGGTGCCGCTCGCGCAGCGGGGCGGCCGCGCCGTCCCCGCGCCCGACCCCGAGGCCGAGGAGCGGCTGCGGGCGCGCGGCCTCTCGCCCCGGCCCGCCGAGACGCGCTTCGAGCCGGAGCGCGCCTTCGCGCGCCACACCCTGCTCCGGGTCCGGATCGCGACCGGCGCCATGCACCAGATCCGGGCGCACCTCGCGCACCTCGGCCACCCGGTGGCCGGCGACGCGCTCTACGGCGGCGCGGCGAGCATCCTGCCCGGCCTCGCCCGCCACTTCCTCCACGCCGCGCGCCTGGGGTTCGAGTCGCCCGACGGGGGCCGGCTGGTGGCGGAGAGCCCGCTCCCCGCCGATCTGGTCCGCTGCCTCGAGGCGCTGCCCCCGCTCGACCAGGAGTGAACCCGGGCGAGGAGCCGCGGCCACCGCCGGCCGCCCCACGCTCGCGCCTCGCCCCGAGTGGGGCGCGAGGTCGCCGCGCCGGACCCTCCGCGTCATGGCGGAATGGGTAAATAAACCGAACCTTTACGAAACACCGGGCGGCGCGTCCGGTTGCGCGGCGTTCTCCGCCCCACACGCAACAACCCGACTCTCCTTGACATTCCCGACACGCGATGCCAGAAATTCCGACCATTGACTCTTTGGTCACAGGAGCCCGCCACCATGTCACCTCGACGTGTGTTCCTCGCCCTGGCCGCGCTGGCGTCCCAGGTCCTCCTCCCCGGCGCCGCCGCGGCCCAGGAAGCGGTGTCGCCGACGGCCGCCGCCAACCAGGCCGCCGCGCCGGCCCCTGACGTCTCCGCGCCCAAGACCGCCCGCCTCGAGTCGAACGTCGAGGAGATGACCGTCACCGGGTCGCGCGTGCGCCGCAAGGACCTGACCACCCCGGCGCCCCTCACGCTCCTCACCAAGGACGAGATCCAGGAGTCGGGCCGGGTGTCGATCGGCGACTTCCTGCAGCTCCTCCCGGAGCAGGGGAACGCCATCAACACCCAGTTCAACAACGGCGGCGACGGCTCGACCCGCGTCAACCTCCGCGGCCTGGGCACCAACCGGACCCTGGTGCTGGTGAACGGCCGGCGCTTCGTCGAGGGCGGCACCGGCGCCGACGCGACCGTCGACCTCAACTCGATCCCCGACGCGGTGATCGACCGGGTCGAGGTGCTGAAGGACGGCGCCTCCGCGGTCTACGGCTCCGACGCGATCGGCGGCGTGGTGAACATCATCACCCGCAAGACCTTCAACGGCACCGAGGCGAGCGTCTACGGCGGCATGTCGAGCCAGAACGACGGCCAGGTCTACGACGTGTCGGTCATCACCGGCGTCACCGGCGACAAGGGCGACGTGATGTTCTCCGCCTCCTACTACGACATGTACCCGGTCATGGCCGGCGCGCGGAGCTGGGCCGCCTCCCCGATCGGCTACGACTTCACCGCCGGGCAGACCTACTTCAACGGCTCCTCGGCCACGCCCCCGGGCCGCTTCGCGCTCCCCGGCGCGGCCCCGGTCGGCACCCTCGCCTACAACCTCCAGCAGCGGTACCCGGGCGTCGGGAACTTCATCTACGATCCGAGCAGCCCGCTCGCCTACCGCCCCTTCACCGGCAGCGACTACTACAACTACCAGCCGTACAACTACCTGGTCACGCCGCAGCAGCGGATCCAGCTCTACTCCGCGGGCGACACCCACCTCGGTGACGTGGCCCGCGCCTTCTACGAGGCCTCCTTCGTCGACCGGCAGTCGGCCCAGGTCCTGGCGCCGGATCCGCTCTTCACCAGCCAGTACGGCCTGACGATGTCCAAGGACAGCATCTACAACCCGACCGGCGTCGACCTCTACGACGTCCGCCGGCGGCTCACCGAGTTCGGCGACCGGACCCAGACCCAGAACGTCGACACCTTCCGCGTGGTGGCCGGCCTCGACGGCTCGATCTCCTCCTGGACCTGGGACACCGCCTTCAACTTCGGGCGCACCCAGTCCTCCAGCACCACCGACGGCAACCTGCGCACCCCGTACATCCAGAACGCCATCGGGCCGAGCTTCTACGCCAACCCGACCGCCAAGACCGGCGCGACCTGCGGGACCCCCTCGGCCCCCATCGCCAACTGCGTCCCGCTCGACCTGCTCCACGCCGCCGGGCCGATCACCCCCGCCCAGATCGCCGGGCTCGGCTTCATGGGGATCGACCAGGGCTACGACGAGCAGGTCTCCTGGACCGCCAACACCTCGGGCGATCTCTTCACCCTCTTCTCCGACCGGCCGGTCGGCTTCGCCGCCGGCCTCGAGTACCGGCGCGAGCTCGCCGCCTACCTCCCCGACCCGATCACCGCCGCGGGCGAGAGCGACGGCAACAACAGCCTCCCGACCTCCGGCGGCTACAGCGTGGCCGAGGCCTACGCCGAGCTGGTGATCCCGATCCTGAGCAACGTGCCCTTCGTCCACGACCTCGAGCTCGACCTGGCGGCGCGGTCCTCGAACTACTCCACCTTCGGGACCGACACGACCTACAAGATCGGCGCCCGCTGGGCCCCGGTCCGCGACGTGACCCTGCGCGGCACCTACTCCACCGCCTACCGCGCCCCGGCGATCACCGAGCTCTACTCGGGGCAGTTCGACAACTTCGAGGCGATCTCCGACCCCTGCGCCGGCTCGGTCGATCCGGCCAGCCCGAAGTACATCAAGGCGGGCAGCATCCTCTACAACCAGTGCACGAACAACGGGAAGAACCCGAAGTACGCGAACAACGGCGACGACCGGACGCAGCTGCGCGCCAAGAACGGTGGCAACCCGAACCTCCAGCCGGAGACGGCCAAGACGCTCACCGCCGGCGTCGTGGTCCAGCCGCGCTGGGTCGACAACCTGTCACTGACGGTGGATTTCTACCAGATCGACGTGACCAACTCGATCTCCACCATCGGCGGCGGCACGATCCTGGCGGGCTGCTACAGCGGCAACACCAACCAGAACGCCGCCTACTGCAACCTGATCCAGCGCGATCCGAACTCGGGCCTGATCAGCACCGTCTACGACCTGAACAACAACGTGGGCGGCGACCGGACGGCGGGCATCGACTTCGGCGCCCAGTACATGATCCCGACCAACGCCGGCCGGTTCAACGTCAGCTTCGACGGCACCTACCTCGCCTACTACGACCGGACGCTGGCCGACGGGACCATCATCCACGCCCGCGGCACCTACGACCTCGGCGTCTACCCGAGCTTCAAGTTCAACACCGCGGTCAACTGGGCCTTCAAGAAGTTCGGCGCCGGCCTCGACATGCGCTTCATCGGCTCCTTCAAGGAGTGCGGCAACACCAGCGGCGTGGCCGGCGGCGACGGCCTCTGCTACGTTTCCGACCAGTACTCCCGCCAGGTGGCCTCCTACGCGGCCTTCGACACCTACGTGAGCTACTCGACCAAGAACTGGACCGGGAAGACGAGCGTCTCGGTCGGCATCAACAACCTCACCGACCAGCGGCCGGCCGTCATCTACGACGGCTTCCTGGCCGCCTCCGACGCCTCGACCTACGACTACATGGGCCGCTACTTCTACGCCCGCCTGACGCAGAGCTTCTAGCGGGCGACCCGGCGGCGAGATACCCAGGGGTCCCGATCGACGGCCGCCGGCCGGCGCCGTCGCCCGGGGCCCCATTCGTTTGACTTCCACCGGCCGGTTCGCCAAGAAGACGTCGCAATGTTCGACTCGGTCCTGAAGCGTGAGAGCCTCCCGAAGCGGCGCTTCGGCTCGGGCGCGGTGATCGGGCTGTCGCTCTACTTCGGCGCGGCCGCCTTCGCCCTCTGGATGTCGGCGCACCCGCCGCAGAAGAACGTCGAGGACGTCGCCGTCACCTTCGTGAAGGCGCCGCCGCCGCCCCCGCCGCCGCCCCCCCCGCCCGCGCCGAAGACGGTCCGGCCGAAGGTGGTGAAGACCACCGAGCCGAAGACGGTCCTCCAGCAGGCGATCGTCGCCCCCACGGTGATCCCCGACGAGAAGCCCCCGGAGAAGGAGCCGACGAACGACACCCCGGTCACCGGCGAGGGGGTCGAGGGCGGGGAGGTCGGCGGGGTCGCCGGCGGGATCAAGGGCGGGGTGGTCGACGCGGTCGACGTCCCGGCCCCGCGCATGGAGTTCGACGAGCGGACGATGAGCCAGCCGGTGAAGATCGCCGGCCCGGTCCCGCAGTACACCGACAAGGCGCTCGAGCGGGAGATCCAGGGGACGATGATCGTCCGCTGCGTCATCGCGGTCGACGGCCGGGTCTTCGACTGCCAGGTGGTGAAGAGCCTCCCCTTCATGGACCGCGCGGTGATCGAGGCGCTCGAGCGCTCGCGGTTCACGCCGGCGACGATGGCCGGCCGGCCGGTCGAGGTCTACAAGACGTTCAAGATCAACCTGAGGCTCCCCGACTAGCCCGGCGGGGCGCCGCCGCCCCGCCGTCACCGACGCGCCCCCCGGGCGCCCAACCAGAAGGATCGCCATGCAGCAGTTCACTCTGTCCGAGCTCTGGAACCACATGGGGATGTTCGCGCGTGGCATCGTCTACGTGCTGGCCCTCATGTCCGCCGCCTCCGTGACCGTGATGGCGGAGCGGATCGTCTCCTACGTGAAGTCGAACCGGGACTCGAAGCGCTACGCCCGGGCGCTGGCCGGCAGGCTCGAGCAGGGCGGCCTCGACGCCGCCGCGGCCGCGCCGGCCGAGGCGAAGACGGCGGGCCACCTCGGCCGCACCCTCGGCTCGGGGCTGGCCTCCTTCACCATGACCCGGACCGCGGGGGCCACCGCCGACCTCACCATCGAGTCGGTCGCCCGCGCGCTGGAGCGGCAGGCGCAGCGCGAGCAGCAGAACCTGAAGCGGGGGCTCAACCTCCTCGCCACCGTCGGCTCGACCGCCCCGTTCGTCGGCCTCCTCGGCACGGTGATGGGGATCATCAACGCCTTCCAGCAGATGGCCGCCACCGGCTCCGGCGGGCTCGGCACCGTCTCGGCCGGCATCGCCGAGGCGCTGGTGACGACCGCCTTCGGCCTCCTCGTCGCGATCCCGGCGGTGATGGCCTTCAACTCCATGCAGGGCTGGGTCGACGGGCGGATGGTCGACATGACCGAGTCGTCGAACGAGCTGCTCGACGAGGTCGCGCGCCGGCTCGACCCGAACGCCGTCCGGGCTCGCTAGACCGCTCCCCGGGCCGAGGACCGACGCCATGGCCATGACCACCGGCGGGAAGGGCGGCATCAAGAGCGAGATCAACGTCACGCCGCTCGTCGACGTGGTGCTGGTGCTCCTGATCATCTTCATGGTCGTCACCCCGATGCTGCAGCGGGGCAAGCCGGTGGTGCTCCCCCGCTCGAAGGCGGTCGACAAGGACACCCGCGGCGGCGATCCCCTCATCCTGTCGATCACCGCCGACGACCAGGTCTTCGTCGAGAAGGACGCCCTGGCCGGCGACCGGCTCGAGGCTCGCCTCCGCGACGAGATCATCGCCTCCCCCTACCGTCCCTTCCTCCTCAAGGGGGACGCGAAGGTGACCGTCGGCCAGGTCCGGAAGGTGATGGCCATCGCGCGCAAGGCCGGCGCCCGCGGGCTGCGCCTCGCCGTCGACCAGATCAAGACCCAGGAAGGCACGTGATGCACAAGCGGTCCCGCACCTTCGCGGTCCAGCACGCGAACCGCCCCAACGCGGACATCAACGTCACGCCGCTCGTCGACGTGGTGCTGGTCCTCCTGATCATCTTCATGGTCGTGACCCCGCTCCTGGAGAAGGCGCTCCACGTCCGGGTCCCCGACGCCGAGCAGACCGAGGACCAGCCCCCGCCGCCCGGCGCCCAGCTGGTGGTGAGCATCGACGGCGACGGGGCGCTCTCCATCAACAGCGACAAGGTCGCCGACGACGCCTACGTGGAGAAGCTCCGCCGCGTGCTCGCGGCCCGCGCCTCGAACGACCGGCTGGTCTTCTTCTCCGCCGAGGACAAGGCGCTCTACCCGCGCCTCGTCTTCGCGATGGACGGGGCCCGCCAGGCCGGCGCCCAGATCCTGACCATGACCACCGAGGCGATGACCGCGGCCCCCCCGGCGGGCGCCCCCGCCCCCGCCCGGCCGTAGTAGGCTCCCCTCGCCCCCGCACCCACCGTCCACCGGACGGAGCGAAGGAGTACCGGACATGGCCCTCCCCGCGCGCCCCTCCCGCCGCGCCCTCGCCGCCGCGGCGGCGGTGGCCCTCGCCGGCTGCGCCGGCATCGACCTGAACGTCAACCGGCGGACGCCCGGCACCATCGCCGACGGCCGGTTCGCGCCGGGCCGCCCGCCGGCGGCGCGCTTCGGGGCCGATCCGGCTCGGACCTGCCCGGCCGGCGAGCCGATGTCGATCCTCGCCGACGAGATGGTCCAGCTCGGCGCCGAGAACCACCGCGCCCCGGCGCTCCCCGACGGGCGGCTCTGCCAGATCGCCGAGGCCCTCCTCGCGTGGGACGCGGCGGGTCCGCCGCCCCGCCCCGGGGTGGTGGCCTTCGCCGCCGCGGCCTCCGGCCTCCCCACCCAGGTCGCGCCGCCGGTCATCACCGACCTGGAGACCGAGGACGGCAAGCTGATCGCCGACCGGGTGGGGGAGACGATCGGCCGCTTCGCCGCCCGGGTGCAGCAGCCCCGCTTCGGCGTCGCGACCCAGCGGGTGCGCCACGGCGTGACGAAGCTCGTCCTGGTCCTCGCCGACCTCCCGGTCGACCTCCAGCCGGTCCCGCGGCGGCTCGCGCTCGGCGAGACGGCGGTGATCGCCGGCACCTTCCTCGGCGACGTGAAGAACCCGGCGGTCTACGTCTCCGACGTGATGGGCCACCTCTCCGAGCCGCCGGTCCTGCCGGGCGCCGCCTTCCGGGCCGAGGTGACCTGCGGCCCGCGCCCGGGCCGGATCCAGGTCGAGATCCGGGGGGAGGTCGACGGCCGGCCCGCGGTCCTCGAGTCCTTCCCCATCGCCTGCGCCACCGACCTGCCGGCGAGCGTCCCGGTCGTCGATCCCGACGTCTGGCCGGCCGATCCCGCCGGGCAGGCGCGGCGGCTGGCGGCGGTGGCGAACGCCGAGCGCGCCGCGGTCGGGCTCCCCCCGCTCGCCTGGGACGAGCAGCTCGCGGCCGTGGCCGGCTCGGTGTCGGAGGCGCTCCGCGACGAGGCCAAGGCGGGCGCGGCGCGCAGCGCGGTCAAGGTGGGGGAGCGGCTCCTCGCGGTCGGGATCGCCTCGACCGTCGTCCTCCAGAACCCGGCCGAGGGGCGCAACGTCGAGGCGGTGAGCGAGCGCTTCCTCTCCAGCCCTGGTCACCGGGCCAACCTCATGAGCCCGGAGGTGAACACCTTCGGCGCGGGGGTCGTGCCGGTGACCCTCGCCGACGGCACGCCCGGGGTGATCGTCACCGAGCTCCTGATCAAGGAGCTCCCGCCCATCGACGTCGAGAAGGTGCGGGGGCAGCTCCGCGCCGCGGTGGCGGCCAAGCGCCGCGCCGCGCGGGCGGCGCCGCTGGCGGACGATCCGGCGCTCGACGAGCTCGCCGAGGGCTACGCCACCGCGATGGCCGCGGCCCACGGCGCGCCGCCGAAGGCGGTCTCGGACGCGCTCGACGCCGCCCTGCGCCACGGGTTCCGGGCGGTGAACGTCATCTCCGGGGCGCGCTCCGACCCGATGGACTTCGCCGAGGAGCCGAGCGTCATCGGGGGCGGCACGGTGCTCGGGGTGGGGGTCGCCCAGGGCATGCACCCGGTGCTCGGGCGCCACGGGATCTACGTCGTGGTGCTGGTCGGGCAGCGCCGGTAGCGCGCGCCGCGCGACCCCGGACGCGACGGCGCCCCGGTCCGCGAGGCGCGGCGCCGGGGCGCGGTCCTACCGGGGGGCCGGGGGAGCGTCAGGCCTGGAGGCCCGCCGCCTTGGCCACCTCGGCGGCGTAGTCCTCCTTCTTCTTCTCGAGCCCCTCGCCCAGGACGTAGCGGACGAAGCGCCGGACCTGGAGGTTCTCGCCGATCCGGGCGACCGCCTCGTTCAGGACGTCCTGGATCTTCTTCTTGTCGTCCTTCACGAAGGGCTGCTCGAGGAGGCAGGTCTCGGCGTAGTACTTCTCCACCTTGCCGGTGGCGATCTTCTCCACGATCGGCTCCGGCTTCTTCTGCTCCCGCGCCTGGGCCCTGGCGATCTCCAGCTCCTTGGCGATCACCTCGGCCGGCACCTCCTCGCGCCGGACGTAGAGCGGCGCCGCCGCGGCCACGTGGAGGGAGAGGTCCTTCACCAGCGCCTGGAAGCCCTCGGTGCGGGCGACGAAGTCGGTCTCGCAGTTGACCTCGATGAGGACGCCGATCTTGCCGCCCATGTGGATGTAGGAGGCGACCGCCCCCTCGGTGGCGGCTCGGCTCGACTTCTTCGCCGCGGCGGCCAGCCCCTTCTTGCGGAGCAGCTCCTCGGCGCGGGCCATGTCCCCGCCCGCCTCGGCCAGGACCTTCTTGCAGTCCATCATCCCCGCCCCGGTCTTCTCCCGGAGCTCCTTCACCATGCTCGCGCTGACGTCGGCCACGTGTCGTCTCCCTCGTGTCTCTGGAACGTGATGGGTGCGCCGGGAACGGCGCGGGGGCGGACCGGTCGGGCCCGCCCCCGCCAGGCGACGCTGTCGCCCGCCGGTCGCCTACTCCTTGGCCGCCCCGGCGCTCGGCGCCGCGGCCACCTCGCCCTTGCGGAGCACCTCGACGCCGGCGCTCGCCGCGCCGCGATCCTCGCGCGGGGGCCGCCG
>JAJXSQ010000061.1 GCA_021784495.1 Myxococcales bacterium
GGCGGCGCCGGCGGCGGCGAGCGCCTCCACGGCCTCCGGATCGGCGCGCGGCTCGAGCCCGCCGGAGAGCAGCGCCCGCCAGCGGTCGTGGACCGCCGGCGCCTGGCCGGGCAGGCCGGCGAGGCGCGCCAGCACCCCGAGCGCCAGGTGGGTGTGCGCGTCGATGCCGCCCGGGATCACCAGCCGCCCGCCGGCGTCGATCTCCCAGTCGTCGGGGCGCGGCGCCACCGGCACGCCGGCCGGCACCACCGCCTCGATCCTGGCGCCGGCGACGACGACGGTGGCCAGGGCGGGCGCCCCATCGGCGACCGCCAGGCCGCCGCGGATGACCAGGCGTCCCCCCATCGCGGGCATCATGGCACCCCGGGTGTCGCCGGGGAAGCGCGGCGACGCGGGGCGGCGCGGCTTGCCGGGCCCGCCGCGAGGGGGGTAAACAGGCCCGGCCATGCTGACACCCGAGGTCCTGCGGAAGCTGGAGGCGATCGAGCAGCGGTTCGAGGAGCTGACGCACGCGCTCTCCGACCCGGCGGTCGCCTCCTCCGGCGACCGGTTCCGCAAGGTGTCGAAGGAGCGGGCCGGCCTGGAGCCGACGGTCGAGGCGCTCCGCGCCCACCGGCGGCTCCTCGCCGAGGTCGCCGACAACGAGGCGCTGCTCGCCGAGAAGGACCCGGAGCTGCGGGAGCTGGCCCGCCAGGAGCTCGCCGCGCTCCGGCCGCGGGTCGAGCCGGCCGAGGAGCAGCTCAAGCTCTTCCTCGTCCCCCGCGACCCGAACGACGACAAGGACGTGATCCTCGAGGTGCGGGCCGGCGCCGGGGGCGACGAGGCGGGGCTCTTCGCCGCCGAGGTGCTCCGGATGTACCTGCGCTTCGCCGAGCGGCACGGCTGGCGGGCCGAGCTCCTGGACACCAGCGCCGGCGCCCTGGGCGGGGTGAAGGAGGCGACGGTCACCATCGCCGGAGACGCGGTCTACTCCTGGCTCAAGTACGAGTCGGGCGTCCACCGGGTGCAGCGGGTGCCGGCGACCGAGGCCCAGGGGCGGATCCACACCTCGACGGTCACCGTGGCGGTCATGCCCGAGGCGGAGGAGGTGGACGTCCAGGTCAACCCGGCCGACCTCGAGATCGACGTCTTCCGCTCCACCGGCTCGGGCGGGCAGAGCGTGAACACCACCGACTCCGCCGTCCGGCTCACCCACCGGCCGACCGGGGTGGTGGTGAAGTGCCAGCAGGAGAAGAGCCAGCTCAAGAACCGCGCGATGGCGCTCAAGCTGCTGCGCGCCAAGCTCTACGAGCTGGAGCTGGAGCGGCAGCGGAGCGCCCGCGACGCCGCCCGCAAGAGCCAGGTCGGGACCGGCGATCGCTCCGAGAAGATCCGGACCTACAACTTCCCCCAGGACCGGCTCACCGACCACCGGATCGGCTACACCCGCCACAACCTGCCGGCGGCGATGGACGGCGACGTCCAGGACCTGGTCGACGCCTGCCGGACCTTCTACGCGGCCCAGGCCCTCGAGGACGCGGCGCGCGGCGAGGCGGGCGGGGAGCGGCGGCCCTGAGCGACGCCGCCCCACCGGCGCCCGAGCCCTGGACCACCCTCCGGCTCCTCGGCTGGACGCAGGGCTACCTCGCCCGGAGCGGCGCCGACGCCCCGCGCCTCACCGCCGAGCTCCTCCTCGCCCACGCCCTGGGCTGCGACCGGGTGCGGCTCTACCTCGACTTCGACCGGCCGCTCGACGCCGCCGAGCTCGGCCGCTTCCGGGAGCTGGTCCGGCGGCGGGCCGGGGGGGAGCCGACCGCCTACCTCACCGGCCGCCGCGAGTTCTTCGGCCGGCCCTTCGCGGTCGACGACCGGGTGCTCGTCCCCCGCCCCGAGACCGAGCTCCTCGTCGACGCCGCGCTGGCGCTCCTGCCGCCGGGCGGCGCCGCGCTCGACGTGGGGACCGGCTCCGGCGCCCTCGGCGTCACCCTGGCGCTGGAGCGGCCCGGGGGGCGGGTGGTGGCGGTGGACCGCTCGGCGGCCGCGCTCGAGGTGGCCCGGGGCAACGCCCGCGCCCTCGGCGCCGAGGTCGCCTTCCTGGAGGGCGATCTCTACGGGCCGCTCGCCGACGACGACCGGTTCGACCTGATCGTCTCCAACCCGCCCTACGTCCCCACCGCCGAGCTCGACCGGCTCCCGCGCGAGGTCCGCCGGGAGCCGCGCCTGGCCCTCGACGGCGGGCCGGACGGCCTGGCCCTCCTCGCCCGGCTGGCCGCGGGGGCGCCGGGGCGCCTCCGCCCAGGCGGCGCGCTCGTCCTGGAGATGCACGAGTCGCACGAGGAGGCGCTGCCGCGGCTCTGCCGGGAGGCCGGCTTCGCCACCGCCGAGGCGCGGCGGGACCTGGCCGGGCTCCCGCGCCTGGTCGTCGCCCGGCTGGCGGCGGCCGCGGCGCCCGCGTAGAATCCGCCGCCGCGCGCCGCTCCCGGACCTCCCGGGGTGGAGCGCCACCCGCGACCCGCCACCATGGACACCATCGTCGTCGAAGGGGGCGTCCCGCTCCGCGGCACCGTGCAGGTCTCCGGCGCCAAGAACGCCGCCCTCCCCGCGGTCGCGGCGGCGCTCCTCGCCGAGGGGGACCACCGGGTCGCGAACGTCCCCGACCTCGCCGACGTCCGGACGATGGCCCGCCTCCTCGGCCACATGGGCTGCGCCGTCGAGCGGAGCGGGGACCACCACGGCCTCTCGATCCGCGTGCCGGCGGCGGTGACCCCGGAGGCGCCCTACGAGCTGGTGAAGACCATGCGGGCCGCGGTGCTGGTGCTCGGCCCGCTCGTCGCCCGCTGGGGCCGGGCCCGGGTCTCGCTCCCCGGCGGCTGCGCCATCGGCGCCCGGCCGATCGACCAGCACCTGAAGGCGCTCACCGCGCTCGGCGCCCGGATCGAGCTGGAGCACGGCTACGTCGACGCCACCGCGCCGGCCGGCCGGCTCCGCGGGACCACCTTCACCTTCGACGTCCAGACGGTCACCGGGACCGAGAACGTCCTCATGGCGGCGGCGCTGGCCGAGGGGCGGACGGTGCTCCGCAACTGCGCCCGCGAGCCGGAGGTGGTCGATCTGGCCGCCGCCCTGGTCCGGATGGGCGCCCGGATCGAGGGGGCGGGCACCGACGAGCTCCGCATCGACGGGGTGGAGCGGCTCCGGCCGCTCGACCACGTGGTGATCCCCGACCGGATCGAGGCCGGGACCTTCCTGGTGGCCGGCGCGCTCCCCGGCTCGGACGTCGTCGTCCGCGGCTGCCGCGCCGCGGATCTCGAGGCGCTCGTCGAGAAGCTCCGCGCCGCGGGCGCGACCGTCGGCGAGGTGGAGGGGGGGCTGCGGGTGGTGGGGGACGGCCGCCCGCGCCCGGTCGACGTGCGGACCTCGCCCCACCCCGGCTTCCCCACCGACATGCAGGCGCAGCTCATGGCGCTCCTGTGCCTCGCCGACGGCTCCTCGACCCTGACCGAGACGGTCTTCGAGAACCGCTTCATGCACGTCCAGGAGCTCCGGCGGATGGGGGCGGAGATCGCCGTCGACGGGAAGACGGCGGTGGTGAAGGGCGTGCCGGCGCTCTCCGGCGCGCCGGTCATGGCGAGCGACCTCCGCGCGTCGGCGGCGCTGATCGTCGCCGGGCTGGCGGCGCGGGGGACGACCGTCGTCCAGCGCGTGTACCACCTCGACCGCGGCTACGAGCGGATCGAGGCCAAGCTCGCGCCCCTCGGGGCGCGCATCCGGCGGGAGAAGGCGTGACCGGCGAGCTGATCACGGTGGCGGTGCCCAAGGGGCGGCTCCTCGAGGAGTCGTCGGCGCTGTTCGAGGAGGCGGTCGGCGTCTCGCCGGCGACCCTCCTCGGCAAGACCCGCAAGCTGGCGGCCGACGCGCCATCCGCGGGGCTGCGCTTCATCTCCATCCGCGCCGCCGACGTGGCGAGCTACGTGGAGCACGGCGCCGCCGAGGTCGGGGTGGCCGGGCTCGACGTCCTCCGCGAGGAGCCGCGGGACCTCTACGAGCCGCTCGACCTCGAGATCGGCCGCTGCGCGGTGATCGTGGCGCGCCCCCGCGGCGCCCGCCCCCTCCCCCGCGGCGTCTCCCCCCGCGTGGCCACCAAGTACGTGAACCTGGCGGCCGCCCACTTCGCCGCCCGCGGCCTCCCCGCCGAGATCATCCACCTCCACGGCTCCATCGAGGTGGCGCCGTCGCTCGGGCTCGCCGACGCCATCGTGGACATCACCGAGACCGGCGAGACGCTCGCCGCCAACGGGCTGGTGATCGAGGAGCGGGTCCTCGAGGTGTCGGCCCGGCTCATCGTGAACCGGGTCGCGCTGCGGCTCCACGCCGAGCGGCTCCGGCGCCTGGTGGACGCCCTGCGCGGGGCGGTCGCCACCCTCGCCGGGCGGCGCGGGTGAATGGGCGTTGATCGGCGACGCGCCTTTCGACTAGTGTCCGGGATCCGAACGAGCCGCTCCGGACTCCGACGCTTGAACCCCACCAGCTGAAACGCCCGTCCCACGGTCCCGAGGAGGACCCGCCACGTCATGGATTGCCCCCGGTGCAGCGTCGAACTGGCCGCCATCACCAACGATGACAGCGCCATCAACCGGTGCCCGGAGTGCGGCGGGCTCTGGGTCGACGGGACCGACCTGAGCAAGATCCTCCTCCACGCCAACCTCCCCGCGCTGAGCGCCATCGGCGGCCAGATCAACGTCGACGAGCTCACCGGGATGTGCCCGGCCTGCAACGTGGACATGGTCGTGGTCGAGGGGGGCGAGAAGCTCGCGCTCCACTACGACACCTGCGAGTCCTGCGGCGGCATCTGGGTGGAGGGCGAGGAGGCCGACGAGGTCCCCGAGGCGATCGACTGGAAGGCGGCCGGCGCCGAGCTGGCGACCTTCTTCCGCGCCTTCGCGAAGAAGAAGTAGCGGCCGCCGCTCACCACATCCGGTCGTCGCGCCACGGGTGCGCGCCGTTCGAGTACCCGCGGATCTCCCAGTACCCGCGCCGGTCGTGGGCGAGCAGCTCGAGGCGGGTCACCCACTTGGCGCCCTTCCAGGCGTAGAGCTCGGGGACCACCACCCGGACCGGGCCCCCGTGCTCGACCGGGAGCGGCCGGCCGTCGAGCGCGTGGACCAGGAGGACGTCGGGCTTGAGCGCCTCCTCGAGCGGCAGGTTGGTCGTGTAGTCGTCGGCGCCGTGGCACAGGAGGTGGGTCGCCTCCGGCGCCAGGCCGGCGAGGGCGAGGACCGTCTCCAGCCGGACGCCGCCGAAGGCGAGCCCCAGGATCGACCAGCCGGTGACGCAGTGGAAGTCCTGCCGCTCGGTCACCTGCGGGAGCGCGAGGAGGTCCTCGAAGCCGAGCGAGAGCGGCCCCTCCACGGCGCCGTCCACCGCGAGCCGCCAGCGCGCGCGGTCGATCGCCGGCGTGCGGCCGAGGTCCAGGACCGGCCACTCGGCGGGCTCGAGGAGGTTCTGGCCGGGCGGCTCGCGCGGCATCCCGTGGACGTTGGGCGGCCCGTCGCCGAGCGGCCGGGGATCGGCGCGCGCGGGGGTCGCCGCGATCCGGTCGGCCCAGCGGGCGCGCTGCGCGGCGATGCGGAGGTCGAGGTCGGGCGGGGGCGCGGGCACCTCCGCACTCTAGCGCCGGCCGCGGCGGGCGGCAGGGCGGGCGCCGTCGGGCGGCGGCGATCGCGATGGGCCGTCCGGTCCTTGACTCGGGCGCGGAACCGGGGCAGATCTTGGCGCGACGACGCGGGAATAGCTCAGTTGGTAGAGCATCAGCTTCCCAAGCTGAGGGTCGCCGGTTCGAATCCGGTTTCCCGCTCCAGATTCGGCAGGATTGGCGAGGGCTTCCAGGGCGACCTGGGGGCCCTTCGTCTTTCCGGGCGACTGCAGGATGTCGTCCGGCAGCGTTGCCTGAGGCCACCCTGGCGCGCCAACCCCATGTTCCGGCGCGTGAATCCCCCGGCAGGCCGCCAACCATTCGAGTTGAGGTCGCTCACAGGGCTTGGCGTCGCGCGCCTGCGGTCCGACCGCCTCGTCAGGCGTGGCCGGGCGACGCCTCGAGGAGCTCCCGCGTCAGGTCATCCGGGCTCATCATCCCGATGGGACCGCACGGTGCCTCGGCCAGCTTGAGCGACGATGCGGTCAGCGAAGGCGGCGGCCACGGGTGGCTCCGCATCATCCCCAGGAGGTCGCCCGTCGAGCCCAGAACCCGCCGGTTGGCGGTCCTGCCGACGGCTACCCCGGCCATGGCGGTGAGTTCGTGCTCGATGACGGTGGGTCGCACCCCCAGCTGGAGGAGCACCTCCGCAAGCGCCATCGGCGCCCGCTCCAGCAGCGTCGAGGCCTCACGAGCCGGCAACAGGATCGGCAGCAGCGAGCGCTCGCTCACCATGAGGACGAGCTGCACCCTCGGGGCATGGACCAGGGTGGCATACCAGTCGCCGAGCCGGTTCGTCGGCGGCTCCGCCGGCCCCATGGCGGGCGGCCCGAGGCGCCTCAGCAGCTTCGCGGTGCAGCGGAGCGTGTACATGGGTGCCGGACACCATGCCGCGCCGCCCGTCTTGCACACATGAAAATCATATTTATAATGTGTGCATGCTCTCCCCCGAGGCGGCCGGCGTCCTCCGCGACCTGAACCCCTGGTGGCAGCCGGGCGGCGGCGTCCGGCCGGCCCCGCCGGCGTTCCGGCGGCCACGGATGCGCGAGGTCGGCCGACGGCTGCGCGCGTCGAAGGGGCTCATCGAGGTGGTGCGCGGACCCCGGCAGGTGGGCAAGACCACCGGCGTCCAGCAGATCATCGAGGACCTCCTCGCCGACGGCGTCCCACCCTCCGACGTCCTCTTCGTCCGCTTCGACCTGGAGGTGCTGCGGGACGAGCAGGCGGCGCTACGGAACATCGTGAGCTGGTTCGAGGCCGAGATCCGCCGGCGGCCGCTCCACCGCGGCGCCCCCGCCTACCTCCTGCTCGACGAGGTCCACAAGCTCCGGCGCTGGAGCGAGGAGGTGAAGCACCTCGGCGACACCCACCCGGTTCGCATCCTCCTCACCGGCTCCTCGGCCGTGCTGGTCGCTCGCGGCGGCCGGGAGAGCCTGGCCGGCCGCGTCTTCACGACCGAGCTGCCCCCCTTCTCCTTCCGCGAGGTGCTGGAGTGCTGGAAGCCCCAGCTCGCCGCCGCGCTCCCGCCGGCGCTCCGCTTCCACGACGCCTTCGCCGGCGGCCTGCGCGAGTCGGCGGAGCGGCTCGCGTCCCTCAAGGCGCAGCAGAAGCTGGCCATCCGGCGCGCCCTGGAGCGCTACTACGTCCGCGGCGGCTACCCGCGCCTCCACAGCGGCGAGGTGGACGACGACCGCTGGGCCGACTACCTCACCCAGACCGTCTTCGAGAACGTCCTCGGCGCCGACATCCCCGACCTCTTCCCGGTGCGCAGCCCTGGCCTGCTCCGCTTCGTCTACCTCCAGGTGGCGCGGCTCACCGGGCAAGAAATCGCCCAGCACCAGCTCACCGAGGTGGCCATCCGCGCCGGCCACTCGGCGAACCAGGTCACCGTCGGCCAGTACCTCCACTACCTCTCCGACGCCCTCCTGGTCAGGGAGTTCCGCCGCTACCCGCTCGCCAAGAAGGCCACCGCCCGGGTCCCGGCCAAGATCACGGTGAGCGATCTCGGCGTCCGGAACGCCGTCTTCCGCGACGCCCCCTCCCTCTGGGAGTCGGATCCCGGCGTGCTCGGCCCGCTCGTGGAGACGCTGGTGCAGGCCACCATCCGCGACAACAACCTCCAGGTGCACTTCTTCCGGGACTACGAGGAGGCCGGGAACCGCAGGTCCACCATCCGCGAGGTCGACTTCGTGGCCGAGCGGCTCGACGGACGTGTCGTCCCCATCGAGGTGAAGTTCCGCAAGCAGATCCAGGAGAGCGACCTGGCCGGGCTGCGGCTGTTCCAGCACCGCTTCGCCGACCAGTGCGATCCAGCCGTCGTAGTCACCCGCGAGCGGTCGGGGTGGGACGAGTCACGGAAGACGCTCTTCGTCCCGCTGCAGGACTTCCTGCTCGCCTTCTGACCGGACAACAATCGGACAATGTTCTGCTGGCGGAACGCCTCTCAACGCCCCTGAACCGTCGCAACGCCTTTCGTGATTCCGCGCTCTTGGCCCGTCCGCGCGGCGCAGGCACATTTTCCCAAGCTGAGGGTCGCCGGTTCGAATCCGGTTCCCCGCTCCAGATTCCGAAGTGACGGCGAGGGCTTCCAGGGCGACCTGGGAGCCCTTGGTCTTTCCGGACCCCTGCAGTGCGTCGCCCGGAGGCGCCCTCCATGCGGCCCGCCGACGCCACCCGGCGGCGTCACCCGGCGGCGTCACGCCGGGTGCGGCAGGCTCACCATCCAGTGGACGCCGAAGCGGTCGGTGCACATGCCGAAGTACGGGCCCCAGGGCGCGTTGGCGAGCGGCCGCTCGACCTGCCCGCCGGCGCTCAGGGCCGCGAAGGCGCGGTCGGCCTCCGCCTTGTCCCGGGCCACGACGGAGACGTGGACGTTGTTCCCCATCTGGAGCGGCGGGCCGAAGCCCGGCACCGCGTCGCTCGCCATGAGGTGCACGGCGTCGGTGATCGGGAGCTGCGCGTGCAGGAGCTTCCCCCGGGCCGCCTCCGGGACGTCGGAGAGGAAGGTCGCCTCTCCGAAGGTCAGGCGGGCGCTGACGCGGGTGCCGAAGACCGCCTGGTAGAGCTCGAGCGCCTCGGCGGCGTTGCCCGGGAAGTTGAGGTAGACGTGGACCAGCTGCACGGTGGCCTCCGCGGCCGGGGGGGAGACGGTTTCCCTAGATCCGGCCCTCGCGCGGGGGCAAGGCCCTGGCGGGTGAAGCGCTCGAGGAGTCGATGCGCGACGGCGCTCCGGCCCGCGCGGAGGCTGGCGTCGCACCCGGCCGCCCCCTGTGCAGGGCCGATGGCGACCCGGAGGAGGACCGCCGCGCGCGGGAGGCGCCGCGTTTTCCGTCAATGCCGCTGATGCCGTGCCGCACAGGACCGCCGCGCGCGGGAGGCGCCGCGCCCGGTGCGGGCGGGGCCGGCGGCGCGGGGTGACGCCCGCGCGGCGGCGTGCTCTCCTGCGGGGCACCCACCGCCCGGAGCACCCATGATCCGCCGCCTCGCCGCGCTCGCCACCCTCCTCGCCGGCCTCGCCGCGGCCCCCGTCGCCCGGCCCGCCGAGGCCACCGAGCCTCCTCCGGCCGCGACCTCCGCC
>JAJXSQ010000062.1 GCA_021784495.1 Myxococcales bacterium
CGGCGCCGCGCCGGCGGCGCGGTAGGCCCCCTTCCGACCGGCCGCCAGCGGGCCCGTCGTCCGGCGCGCTCCGGCGGCGGGGCGCGCCCGCACGCCGGGCGGTGTCGGGGGATGTGCTCGCGGCTGCGACCGTCAGTTTCCGCTCCCCTGCCGGGCGGCGAGGTGCGATCATCCGCCGCGTCATGACGACGACCATCCGTCTCGGGATCGCGACCGCCATCCTCCTCGTCCTCGCTCCGCCGCTCGCCGCCCAGGCCCACGCCGCGGAGGGGACCGCGATCGAGAACGTCCAGCTGGCCACCGTCGACGGCGGTCACGCCTCGCTCCTCGACCCGGCGGCGCGGGCGAACCTCTTCGTCTTCTTCCGCACCGGCCAGGAGCGGTCGGCCGAGGCGCTCCGGGCGCTGGCCGGGCTCCAGCGGACGCTGGCCGGCAAGCCGATCCACTGGGTCGGCCTGGTGTCGCCGAGCGAGTCGGCGGCCGAGGCGCGGGCGGTCGCGACCGGCGCCGGATTCACCGCCCAGGTGCTGGTCGACGACGGGGACGCCCTCTACGGCGCGCTGGGCATCCGCCTCCACCCGATGGTCGGGTTCGTCGACGGGAAGGGGCGGCTCGGCGCCATCGAGATGTACCGGGAGATCGACTTCGCGCAGGTGATCGAGGGGCGCCTCCGGCTCATGCTGGGCGAGATCGACGACGCCGCGTTCCAGCGGATCCTGGAGCCCCCGCGCGGCTCGATGCCCAGCGACGACCCCCGCGACGTGGGGCGGCGCGACGTCAACCTGGGCCGCCGCCTCCTGAAGGACGGCCACCTCGACCAGGCGCTCGTCTCGGCGCGGCGGGCGCTGGAGCGCGCCCCGATGGCGAGCGCCTTCTCCCTCATCGGCGACGTCGAGCGGGCCCGCGGCCGCTGCGCCGAGGCGCTGAAGCAGTACGCGCAGGCGCTCGTCCTCGACCCGGGCGATCGCGCCGCGGCCGCCGGGCGCGCGGCCTGCGCGGCGGCGCCGTCCGGGGCCCGCTAGGCCCTGAGCGCCGCCCCGTCGAGGAGCCGCTCGCAGAGCTCCCCGAAGGAGATGCCGCTCCCGGCGGCGATCTTCGGGACCAGCGAGGTGGCGGTCATCCCCGGGAGCGTGTTCACCTCGAGGATCCACGCGGTCCCGGCCGGATCGAGGATGAAGTCGGTGCGGGTGACCCCGACGCAGCCGAGGCCGCGGTGGGCCGTCTCCGCCGCCTCGTGGAGGAGGCGCGCCTCGGCCTCGTGGATCCGCGCCGGGAAGTGGTAGGTCGTCGTGCCCGCGGTGTACTTCGCCGCGTAGTCGTAGAACTCGTTCGCCGGGACGACCTCGATCACCCCGAGGGCGCGCCCGTCGAGGACCGCCACCTGGACCTCCTTCCCCTTCACGTACCGCTCGACGATGATCTCCCCGCGCCCGCGGGCCGCCTCGGCGCAGGCGGCGCCGAGCGCCGCCGGCTCGCGCACCAGCGAGACGCCGACCGAGGAGCCCTCGCGGGACGGCTTCACCACCACCGGGAAGGCGAAGGGGAGGTCGGCGGCGCGGATCTCCGCCGCCCGCGCCGCCGGGAAGACCCGGTGGTCCGCGACCGACAGGCCGAGGCTCCGGAAGAGGACCTTGGACAGGACCTTGTCCATCCCCAGCGCGGAGGCGAGGACGCCCGATCCGGTGTAGGGGATCCCCATCACCTCCAGCAGCCCCTGGACGCAGCCGTCCTCGCCGTGGCGCCCGTGGAGCGCGAGGAAGGCGACCTCGACCCCCGCCGCCCGCAGCCGCGCCGGGAGCTCCGCGTCGACGTCGACGAGCGCCACCTCGAGCCCGCGCGCCCGGAGCGCCTCGGCGCAGGCCGCGCCGGTCCGGAGCGAGACCTCCCGCTCCGACGACTGCCCGCCCGCCAGCACCGCCACCTTCCTGCCGCTCCACCGTCCCATCCGCGCCTCCCGCGGCCTCAGGCCGCCTCGAACTCCGCCCGCTGCGCCGGCTCGAACTCCCCGAGGAGCCGCACCTCCGCCTCCAGGTGGACCCCGGCGCGCTCCCGCACCCGCCGGCGCGCCAGGGCCAGGAGGCCGAGGACGTCGGCCGCCGTGGCGCCGCCGAGGTTGACCACGAAGTTGGCGTGCCGCTCCGACCAGGCCGCGCCGCCCAGCCGGTGGCCCTTCAGGCCGGCCGCCTCCAGGAGCGCGCCGGCGAAGCCGCCCGGGGGGTTGCGGAAGGTGGAGCCGAAGGTCGGCTGGTCGAGCGGCTGGGTCTCCCGGCGCCGCGCGAGATCGGCGGCCATCGCGGCGCGGCTCGCGGCGACGTCGCCGGGGCGCAGCCGGACCTCGAGCCGGGTCACCACCGCGCCCGCCGGGAGGCGGCTCGACCGGTAGCCGAGGCCGAGCGCCGCGGCCGGGACGAAGCCGATCCCGTCGGCCGTCGCCAGCTCGGCCCGCAGGAGCAGGTCGCGCAGCTCCCCCGCCCGCGTCCCGGCGTCGAGCGCCACCGCGCCGCCGAGCGTCCCGGGGATGCCGGCGGTGAACTCGGCGCCCACCAGGCCGCGCGCGTGCCCGCGGGCCGCGAGCCGGGCGATCGGCGCGCCGGCCGGGAGGAGGAGCCGGTCGTCCTCCGCCGCCTCCTCGCCGAGCTCGGGGGGCAGGCGGATCACCAGGCCGCGGACGCCGCGGTCGGCCACCAGGGTGTCGGCGCCGCCCCCGAGGATCGAGACCGGGATCCCCAGCCGGCGGGCGGCGGCCAGCAGCCCGACGAGCTCCCCGGGCCCGCCGGGGAGGGCGAGGAGCTCGGCCGGACCGCCCACCCGGATGGTGGTCCGCGGCGCCAGCGGCGCGTCGGGGGTCCAGCTCCCCCGCAGCCCCCGGACGATCTCGCGGCGCCAGTCGGTCACGTCCGGAGGAGGGCCAGGAGCTCGGGGCCGACCTGGGTGATGTCCCCGGCGCCGAGGGTGAGGACCAGGTCGCCGGGGCGCACCCGGGCGCGGGCCGCCTCGGCGAGGCGGGCGCGCGGGACCAGGGCGGCGTCGCGGTGGCCGCAGCCGCGGACCGCGTCCAGGAGGGCGCCGGCGTCGGCCCCGGCGATCGGCTCCTCGCCGGCGGCGTAGACGTCGGTGAGCAGGAGGACGTCGGCGTCGTTGAAGGCGGTGGCGAAGTCGGGCAGCAGGTCGCGGGTGCGGGTGTAGCGGTGGGGCTGGAAGAGGCAGACCACCCGCCGCCCGAAGGCCTCGCGGGCGCCGCGGAGCGTCGCCCGGACCTCGGCCGGGTGGTGCCCGTAGTCGTCGACCACGGTCACCCCGCCCTCCTCGCCGCGGACGGTGAAGCGGCGCTGCACCCCGGCGAAGGAGGCCAGGGCCGCGCGGGCGACGTCCGCCGGGATCCCCAGCTCGTCGCCGAGGGCGATGACCGCGAGCGCGTTCAGGGCGTTGTGCCGGCCGACCATCGCGACCTCGAACCGCCCCAGCGGCTCGCCGCGCCGGAGGGCGTCGAAGCGGACGGCGTGGCCCGACACCTCGATCGCCTCGGCCCGGTAGTCGGCCTGGTGGCTCTCGCCGTAGGTGACGAACCGCTTGCCGATCTCGGGGAGGAGCGCCTGGACCGTCGGGTGGTCGATGCAGAGGATGGCGAGCCCGTAGAAGGGGACCCGGTTCACGAAGTCGACGAACCCCCGCCGGAGCGCGGCCTCGGACCCCCAGTGGTCGAGGTGCTCGGGATCGACGTTGGTGACCACCGCCACGGTCGGCGTGAAGTGGAGGAAGGAGCCGTCCGACTCGTCCGCCTCGACGACCATCGCGTCGCCCTTGCCGAGCTTGGCGTTGGAGCCGAAGCCGTTCACCTTGCCGCCGACCACGGCGGTCGGGTCGAGGCCGGCGTGGGCCAGGAGGTGCGCGGCCATGGAGGTGGTGGTGGTCTTGCCGTGGGAGCCGGCGACGGCGATCCCCTGCTTGAGCCGCATCAGCTCGGCCAGCATCTCGGCGCGGGGGATGACCGGGATCTGGCGGGCCCGGGCCGCGACCACCTCCGGGTTGTCGCGGCGGACCGCCGAGGAGATCACCACCACGTCGGCGTCGCCGACGTGCCCGGCCGCGTGGCCCAGCTCGACGCGGCCGCCCAGCGAGGCGAGCCGCCGGGTGATCTCCGAGGCGCGCAGGTCGGAGCCGGAGACGGCGTAGCCGAGGTTCAGCAGCACCTCGGCGATGCCGCTCATGCCGATGCCGCCGATCCCGACGAAGTGGATGCGCGCGGGGCGGGAGCGGAAGAGGGTCACGGGGTCTCCCGGCGAGGCGGGCGGGTGGGGGTGAAGCCGGGGCCGCGATCCTGGCCGAAGGGGGAGCCCCAGCGCCGGCGGGCGAGCTCGCCGCAGACGTCGACGATCTCCCGGGCGGCGGCGGGGCTGCCCAGGCGCCCCGCGGCGCGCGCCATCTCCCGGCGCCGCGCCGGGTCGGCCAGCAGGGCGCGGATCTCGGCGGCCAGCCGCTCGCCGGTGAGCTCCCGCTCCTCGATCATCACCGCGGCGCCCCCCTCGACGAGGCTCCGCGCGTTGACGACCTGGTGGTTGTCGGCCGCCGCCGGGAAGGGGACGAGGATCGAGGGCTTCTTGCAGACGGTGAGCTCGGCCAGGGTGGTGGCCCCGGCCCGGCAGACGACCAGGTCGGCCTCGGCGTAGGCGCGGCTCATGTCCTCGATGAACTCCCGGGCGTCGGGGGTGAAGCCGACCGCGCGGTAGCCGCGCTCCACCGGGTCGCGGTCGCGGGCGCCGGTCTGGTGGGTGACGCGGAGGGTGTCGCGCAGGTCGGCGAGGTGGGGGAGCGCCTCGACGACGCGCATGTTGAGCGCGTGGGCCCCCTGGGAGCCGCCCAGCACCAGCACCCGCGGCGCCGGGTGCTCGGCCGCGGGGCGCATGAAGTTGTCGAGGAGCTCGCGCCGGATGGGGTTGCCCAGCTGGTGGACCTTGCGGCGCGGGAAGTCCGGCCCCGCCTCGGGGAAGGCGGTGAAGGCCGCCCGGACCAGGCGGCCGAGGACGCGGTTGGTGAGGCCGGCCACCGCGTTCTGCTCCTGCACCGCGGTCGGGATCCGGAGCAGCCAGGCGGCGAGGACCACCGGCCCGGAGGCGTAGCCCCCCACCCCGATCACGACGTCGGGTCGCCAGCGGCGCAGGATGGCCAGCGACTGCAGGAGGGCGCCCGGGAGGCGCGCCAGGTTGCGCAGCAGCGCCGCCGGCCCCTGCCCCTTCAGCCCGCGGACGTCGACGAACTCGATGGGGAACCCGGCCTCGGGCACGACCCGCGCCTCCAGGCCGCGCCCGGTGCCGACGAAGACGGCGTCGTTCCGGGGGTGGCGGGTGACCACCTCCTCGGCGAGCGCCATCCCCGGGAAGACGTGCCCGCCGGTGCCCCCGCCGGCGACGAGGAGCCTCATCGCGCCCCCTCCCCGCCGCCCGGCGGCCCGACCCGGATCGCCTGAACGCCCGGCCGGAGGAAGCCCCCCCGGTCCCCGGAGATCGAGAGGAGGAGCCCGGCCGCGCCGAGCGCGGTGAGCAGCGAGCTGCCCCCGTAGGAGACGAAGGGGAGGGTGAGCCCCTTGGTCGGCAGGAGGCCGAGCACGACCGAGAGGTTCACCAGCGCCTGGGCGCCGAGGAGCGTGGTCAGGCCGAGCGCGGCGTAGGCCCCGAAGGGCTCGGCGGCGCGGAGCGAGGCCCGGAGGCCGCGCCAGAGCAGGACCCCGTAGAGCAGGAGCAGGAGGGCGATCCCGAGCAGCCCCGCCTCCTCGGCGATCACCGCGGCGATGAAGTCGGTGTGGGCGGCCGGGAGGTAGAAGAGCTTCCCCTTCCCCTGCCCGAGCCCCTGCCCGAGCCACCCGCCGTTGCCGACCCCCAGGAGCGACTCCACCAGCTGGAACCCGGCGCCCTCCCGGTGGCCCCAGGGGTCGAGGTAGGCGAGCCAGCGCTCCATCCGGTAGGGCGTGCCGGCGATCAGGCGCCAGCCGATCGGGACGGCGAGGGCCGCGGCGGCGAGCAGGTACCCGAGGCGGGCGCCGGCGGCGAAGAGCATGACCAGGAGGACGAGCGCCAGGATCACCCCGGTGCCGAGGTCGCGCTCGAGGAGGCAGAGCAGGACCAGGAGCCCGGTCACGATCACGTGCGGCAGGAAGCCGATGGAGAAGAGCCGGACCTTCTCGCGCTGCCGCGCCAGCGAGCGGGCCAGGTAGAGGACCAGCGCGACCTTGGCCAGCTCCGAGGGCTGGAAGCGCACGACCCCGAGGTCGATCCAGCGGCGCGCGCCGCCGGCGACGCGGCCGATCCCCGGGACCTGGACGAGCAGGAGGAGGACGACGGAGGCGGCGAGGAGCGGGTAGGCGAGCGCGGCGGCCCGCCGGTGGCCGAGCCGGAGCCCGCCCACGAGCAGCGCCAGCCCGAGCGCCGCCGCCAGCGCCTGCCGCTCCAGGAAGTAGAACTCGTCGTGCAGGTCCCGGGCGGCGGAGATGGCGCTCGCCGAGTAGACCATCACCGCCCCGAGCCCGGTGAGCGCCAGGACCGCCGCCAGGAGGAGCCAGTCGAAGGGGAGCGGCGGCGGCCGCGGCGAGGCGGGGAGGGAGGGGGCGCCGGTCACGAGAGCCCCTCGGCGAGGCGGCGGAAGGCGTCGCCGCGCTCCTCGTAGCTGGCGAACTGGTCGTAGCTGGCGCAGGCGGGGGAGAGCAGGACCGCGTCGCCGGGGACGGCGAGGTCGGCGGCGCGGGCCACGGCGGCGGCGAGCGTCCCGCAGGACTCGATGGGCGCCGCGGCGCCGAGCTCGCGCTCGATGGCCGGGGCGTCCTCGCCGAGGGTGAGCAGCGCCTTCACCCGCCCCTCGAGGAGCGCGCGGAGCGGCGCGTAGGGCGCCCCCTTGCCGCGCCCGCCCATGAGGAGGACCACCCGCCGCGCGCCGGCGGGGAAGGCGGCGAGGGCGACGGCGGCGGAGTCGACGTTGGTCGCCTTCGAGTCGTCGATCCACTCGACCCCGCCCCGCTCCCGGACGACCTGGAGGCGGTGGGGCAGGCCGGGGAAGGCGTCGAGGCCGCGCTGGACCGCGTCCCCGGGCACGCCGAGGAGGCGGGCGCAGAGGAGCGCGGCCATCGCGTTCTCGAGGTTGTGGCGGCCCCGGAGCGCGCGCCCCGCGACCCGGTAGCGCTCCGGGGAGCCGGCGGCGTAGCGGTAGAACCAGATCTCGGCCGGCCCGGCGGGCGGGTCCTGCCCGGGGGAGCGGGCCGCCGACCGCGCGGGGGGGCCGAAGCCGAAGCTGTAGCGCGCGCCGCGGGAGGCGCCCGCCATGGCCATCGCCCGCTCGTCGCGGAGGTTGGCCACCGCGAAGTCGCCCGGCTGCTGGGTCTCGAAGAGCCGCGCCTTGGCGGCGGCGTAGCCCTCGAGGGAGCCGTGGCGGTCGAGGTGATCGGGGGTGACGTTGAGCACCGCCGCGACCCGGGCGCGGAGTCGGTCGATCGCCTCGAGCTGGAAGGAGGAGAGCTCGGCCACCACCACGTCGGCGCGCTCGCCGGAGAGGACGTGCTCGCAGAGCGGCGTGCCGAGGTTGCCGCCGACGAGGACCCGCCGGTCGAGCGCGAAGATCGCCCCGGCCAGGGCGGTGGTCGTCGACTTGCCGTTCGTGCCGGTGACGGCCACCAGCGGCACCGGTCCGAGGAACCGCGCGGCGAGCTCGACCTCGGCCCAGACCGGCACGCCGGCGGCGCGGGCCGCGGCGAGGGGCGGGAGGCCGGCCGGCACCCCCGGGGAGATCACCACCAGGTCGGCGCCGGTGAGGTCGGCGGGGTCGTGGCCGCCGAGGGCGGCCCGCACCGGGAGGCCGGCCAGCGCCTCGAGCGCCGGGCCGAGGGCGGCGGCGGGGCGCGCGTCGGTGACGGTCACCTGCGCGCCCTCGCGGGCGCAGAGCCGGGCCGCGGCCACGCCGCTCCGCGCCAGCCCGACGACGGTGACCCTCCTCCCACGCAGCTCCGGGGGTGTCTGCACGGCTACCTCAGCTTGATGGACAGGAGCGCCACGAGCGCCAGCATGACCGAGACGATCCAGAAGCGGACGATGATCTTCGGCTCGGCCCAGCCCTTCAGCTCGAAGTGGTGGTGGACCGGGGCCATCCGGAAGACGCGCCTCCCGGTGGTGCGGAAGCTCGCGACCTGGATGATGACGCTGAGCGTCTCGGCGAGGAAGACCCCGTGGAGGATCGCCGACGCGACCTCGTTCTTGGTGAGCACCGCCAGCATCCCCAGCCCCCCGCCCAGCGCCAGCGAGCCGACGTCGCCCATGAAGACCTGGGCCGGGTAGGTGTTCCACCAGAGGAAGGCGGCCCCGGCCCCGAAGATCGCCGAGCAGAGGACGCCGAGCTCCTCGGCGCCGGGGATCGAGGTGAGGCGGAGGTAGTCGGCGAGGCTGAAGCCGGCGAGGGTCGCCCCGGCCACGTAGCTGAGCGCGAGGAAGGTCATCGCCGAGATCATGGTCGGGAAGATGGCCAGCCCGTCCAGGCCGTCGGTCAGGTTGACCGCGTTCGAGGTGGCCACCACCAGGAAGACCAGGAAGGGGAGGTAGGCCCACCCCATGTCCGGGGAGAAGACGCGGGTGGGGACGAAGGGCAGGGTGAGGTGGGTGTCGAGGCGGGAGCCGATGAAGAGCCAGGGGAACCGCGGGTCGAGGTGCGGGTGCCAGTCGGTGAGGAGGCCGTAGTACACGGCGAGGACGACCAGGACCTGGAACAGGAGCTTGCGCCGCCCGGCGAGCCCCCGCGAGTTGCGCCGGGAGAGCTTGAGCCAGTCGTCGGTGAAGCCGATCGCGCCGTAGCCGAGGATCACCAGCAGCGCGGCCCAGACGAGCCGGTTGTCGAGCATCCCCCAGAGGAGCGTGGAGGCGGTGAGCGACAGGAGGATCAGGCCGCCGCCCATCGACGGGGTGCCGGCCTTCTTCCGGTGGGCGTCCGGCGTGTCCTCGCGGACGTTCGACGCGCCGTACTGCAGGACCCGCATCCGCTCGATGAACCAGGGCCCGAGGAGGAGGCCCATGATCAGGGCGGTGAGCCCCGCGGCGACGATGCGGAAGGACGGGTAGCGGAGGACGTTCAGGGCGCCGAACCGGCCGGTGAACGGGTGGAGGAGGAGGTAGAGCATCTAGCGCAGGGCCTCGACGAGCCGCTCCATCCGCATGCCGCGGCTCCCCTTCACGAGGAGGACGTCGCCGGGCCGGAGCAGCTCGAGGAGACA
>JAJXSQ010000063.1 GCA_021784495.1 Myxococcales bacterium
CCTTCGCCTTCGCCTTCCGCCCCGCCGCCCGCCTCGCCGCCATGGTCCAGATCCCTCGCGATATCGACCGCTTCCCCTGTACCACGGCGATCTCGCAAGGGCGACAAATCGGCCCGGGCGATTGACGAGGCGGCGGGCGTGGTTACGTCGAGCCCATGCCCTTCGACCCGCCCGCTCCCGCGCGACCCCCCATCCCCCCCGCCCCCGGGACGGCGATGGCCCCGCTCCGCGGGGTCGGGAGGAACTACACCCGGACCGCGGCCCTCATGGCCGCGCTCGTCGCGCTCCTCGCCACCGGCGGCGCGATGCTCGGCGGCGCCGGCGGGATGCTCCTCTTCGGCGGGATCGGCCTCCTCTTCAACCTCGGCTCCTACTGGTACTCCGACCGGATCGCGCTCGCCATGAACGGCGCCCGCCCGGTCACCCGGGCCGAGCTCCCGGAGGTGTACGAGATCGTCGAGCGGCTCACGCGCCGGGCCGGGCTCCCGATGCCGACGATCCACGTCATCCCCAGCGAGGCGCCGAACGCCTTCGCCACCGGCCGCGATCCCGCGCACGCGGCGGTGGCGGTGACCGAGGGGATCCTCCGGCTCCTCGGCCCGCGCCAGCTCGAGGGGGTGCTGGCCCACGAGCTGGGCCACGTCCTGAACCGCGACATCCTCATCTCCACCATGGCGGCGATGGTGGCCGGCCTGATCTCGACCCTCGGCTACGCGCTCCGCTGGGGCGCGCTCCTGGGCGGGCTGCGCCGCGACGGCGAGGAGGGGCCGAGCGCCCTCGAGGTGATCGGCTGGGCGATCGTCGCCCCGCTCGTCGCCGTGGTGATCCAGCTGGCGATCTCGCGGTCGCGCGAGTACGCCGCCGACGCCACCGGCGCCTCGATCGTCGGCGATCCCGAACCGCTCGCGCAGGCGCTCCTCTCCCTCGAGCGCGGCAACGAGGCGCTCGCCCTCGACCAGGGCGGGCCGGCCACCGCGCACCTCTTCATCGTGAACCCCCTCCGCGGCGCCGGGTCGGCGCTCCGCGCGCTCCTCTCGACCCACCCGCCGATCGAGGAGCGGGTGCGCCGGCTCCGCGAGATGCGCGGCGCCCCGATCCCGTTCGCGACCGCGTGACCGGGGGCCCGGCGCGGTCCCGCCGGGGCCCGCCGGCGCGGTCGGCCGGCCCGCGACCGCCGCCGGGGAGGAGGCGGCCGCCGGCGCTCAGGGGGTGAGGACGATCTTGCCGAACTGCGCGCGGTCGGCGAGGAGCCCCTGCGCCGCGCGCGCGTCGGCGAGCGGCAGCACGCGATCGATCACCGGCCGGAGCGTCCCCCGCTCGACGAAGGCGAGCACCTGCAGCAGGTCGGCCGCCGTCCCCATCGTCGAGCCGAGCACCGAGAGCTGCCGGAAGAAGACGTGGCGCAGGTCGGTGAGCGGATCGTGCCCGGTGGTGGCGCCGACGGTCACGATCCGGCCGCCGATCCCGGCGGCGAGGAGGCTCTTCTCCCAGGTCTTCTTGCCGACGTGCTCGAAGACCACGTCGACCCCGCGCCGCCCGGTGAGCCGCTTCACCTCGGCGAGGAAGTCCTGGCGCTCGTAGTCGATCCCCTCGTCGGCGCCGAGCGCGCGCGCCTTCTCGAGCTTGGCCGGGGAGCCGGCGGTGGCGATCACCCGGGCGCCGAGGAGGCGGGCGATCTGGACGGCCGCCACCCCCACCCCCGAGCCGGCGGCGTGGATGAGGATCGTCTCCCCCGGCCGGAGCGCCGCGCGGACGACGAGCGCGTGCCAGGCGGTCATGAAGGTGAGCGGCACCGCGGCGGCCTCCTCGAACGTCAGGCGCCCGGGCTTCGCGCAGAGGTTCCGCGCCGGGACCACCAGCCACTCCGCCTGGCCCCCGGGGACGTGCTCGCCGAGGATGGCGAAGTGGCGGCAGAGGTTCTCGGCCCCGCCCAGGCAGCGCTCGCAGCGCCCGCAGCCGAGCGCCGGGTTCACCACCACCTCGTCCCCCACCTTCCACCCCTCGACGCCGCTCCCGATCGCCGCCACCACCCCGGCCACGTCCGACCCGAAGACGTGGGGGAAGTGGAGGGAGAGCCCGGGCCAGCCCTGCCGGACCCAGACGTCGAGGTGGTTGAGCGCCGCGGCCTTCACCCGGACGAGCGCCTGGCCGGGCCCCGCCGTGGGCTCCGGGACCTCGAGGATCTCGACCACCTCCGGCCCGCCGTGGGCGCGCATGGCGACGGCTCTCATCGGGGCTCCTCCCGCCGGCTCCGGCCGGCGCGACCCGCCCTCGCTGCGGGCGGGCGACGGCCGGAGGGTAACCGGCCCGCGCCACCCTTGCCAGCGCCACGCCGGGGCGGCTACACCTACCTCGGCGGGCAGCGAGGGGCTGGATGCTGGCGATCGAGACGGTGGCGGTGATCGGGAGCGGCGGCGACGCCCACGGCTGCGCCATCCTGGCCGCGCTCGGCGGCGCCACGGTCCGGCTCCATCACCCCGCGCACGACTCGCTCGACCGGTGCTTCGAGCGGCTCCGCTTCCAGGTCGACCTGGGGGTCGAGCGCGGGCTGCTGACGCGCTCCGACCGGCAGACGATCCTCGACGGGATCCTGGTGACGCCCGACCTGGAGGAGGCGGTGGTCGGCGCCGATCTCGTCGCCGACCTCGACCTCGACCGCGAGGGCGCGGAGGGGGGGCGGCGAGCGGGGGGAGGCCCCCCGCTGCTGCCGGTGGTCGAGCTGGTGCGGGCCACCGCGGCGCTGGCCGCCGCGGCGGCCGCCGCCGCCGAGGCGCTCGCCGCCGCCATCGCCCACCCCGGGCGCGTGCTGTCGGTCGGGATCGACGGCTCGCGCGGCTACGCCCGCGTGGCGGTGGCGGCGATCGCGCCGACGAGCCGCCACGTCCTCGACGGGGCCGCGGCCTGGGCGGACCGGATCAACCTCCGGGGCGGGCGCGCGGGGTGACGACCCGGACCGGCTCGCGGACCCCGGCGAGCCCCTGCAGCCGCGAGAGCATCCCGGCCGAGACGGTGTGACCCCGGGCCACGAGCAGCAGCCCGGTCCGGGCGCGGAGATCCTCGGCGAGCACCATCCCCGGCAGCAGCCCGGCGAGCGGGACCTCCCGGATCTCGGTCGCGGTCCGGTCGGCGACCTCGGCGGCGAGGGCCTCGAGGTGGCGCCGCTCGTGCTGGCCGGGGCGCGCCTGGATGACGGCGATCGCCTCCTGCGCGGAGAGCCCCGAGCCCTCGAGCCGGTCGAGCTCGAGGGCGAGCTCGAGCAGGCGCGCGCCCAGCGGCCGCTCCGCGGGGGAGGCGGCGCCCGGCCCGGCGGCGCCGCGCCGGGCGACCACCGCGAGGATCTCGCGGACCGGCTCGAGCCGGGGGATGTTGGCGAGGAGCCGCTCGGCGAGCTCCGGGGCCCGATCGGCGACCGCCCGCTCCTCGGGCTCGAGCGGCCGCCCGTCGTGGAGCTTCTCCGCCAGGGCCGGCGGCAGCTGGATCGACCCGAGCTGGGAGAGCTGAGCGGCGACCTCGACGGGCCACCGGTCCCGGAGGTCGAGCCGCTCGCACAGCGCGGCGACCGTCCGGTGGAGGCGCGCCGCGCGGCCGAAGGCGACCGGGCTCGCCAGCGCCAGCACCTCCACCAGCGCCCGGACCGCGCCGGCGAGCGTCTGCTCGAGGAGCACCCGCTCGGCGACGACCAGCCGGCGCTGGGCGGCGCCGGCCTCGACGGTGGCGATCACCACCTCCGGCGGGCAGGGCTTGGTCAGGAAGCGGAAGATCTGCCCCTCGTTCACCGCCGCCTGCGCGGCGTCGAGGTCGGCGTGGCCGGTGAGGAGGACCCGGGTCGTGTCGGGCCAGCGGGCGCGCGCCCGGGCGAGGAAGGCGGCCCCGTCCATCCCCGGCATCCGCATGTCCGAGATCACCACGTCGAAGGGCTCCCCGCGCTCCAGGGCGGCGAGCCCCTCCTCCCCGCTCCCGGCGAGCGTCAGCTCGCACCGCCGGCGCAGGTGGAGCTGGAGCCCCTCCAGCACCAGCGGCTCGTCGTCGACGCAGAGCACCCGCGGGCGGGCGGCGGCGCTCACGGCCGGGTCCCCGCCATCGCGCGCCGGGCGCCCTCGCCCTCCCCCGCCTGCCGCCGGGCGCTCCCCGCCTCCGCGGCCGCGATCGAGGTCCACGCCGTCCGGTGGTCGGCCGAGATCCGGTCGAGCCAGGCCGTCCGGTCGGGCGCCGCCGCGGCCGTCGCCGCCTCCTCGCCGGCGGCGAGGTGGGCCAGCTGGTTCGCCGCGGCGATGACCACCGGGAGGTCGAGCAGCCCGGAGGCGAGCCGCTCCTCGTCGTGGTGGAACGCGACCGCCTCGACGATCGGCCGGGGCAGCCCCCAGAGGCCGAGGAGGTAGGCGCCGACCTGCGCGTGATCGGCCCCCAGGATCTCCCGCTCGCACTCGGCGAGCTGCCTGCGCCCCCGCCCCGCGAGGGCGACCGCCTCGCCGAACGGGCCGGGGAGGCGGCTCGCGAGGACCAGCTTCCCCGCGTCGTGGAGGAGGCCGGCGGCGAAGGCCGCCTCGGCCCCGCCCGGATCGGCCACGATCCGCCGGGCGATCCGGGCCGTCAGGATCGAGTGGCGCTCGACCGCCTCCGCGCCGGCCGGGGGCCCGGCCGCTCCCCCGAGCTCGCGCGCGAGCTCGAAGGTCAGGGTGAGGTGGCGCAGGGTGTTGACGCCGGCGTAGACGATGGCCGACTCGATGCTCGTCACCCGGCGGGCCAGCCCGAAGTAGGCGGAGTTGACGAACTGGAGGACCCGGGTCGCCATCCCCACGTCCTCCTCGACGATGCGCGCCAGGCGCCGGATCTCGACCTCGGGGTCGGCGAGCGCGGCGCTCAGCTCCCGGTAGAGGCGCGGGACGGTCGGGAGCGCGCCGATGGTCCCGACCGCGCGCCGCACCGCCTCGCCGGAGAGGACGGCGCGCAGCTCCAGCGCCCGGTCGATGACCGCCCGGAGCACCTCCGGATCGCACGGCTTCATCAGGTACTGGTGGGCCACGGCGCTCGCCCGGGAGGCGGCCTGGAGATCGGCGAAGCCGGAGAGGACGATCCGGGTGGTGTCCGGCCACCGCTCCTGGACGCGGGCGAGGAGCTCGAGCCCGTCCATCCCCGGCATCCGCATGTCGCTCACGACCACGTCGGCCGGCGCGGCGGCCAGGAGGTCGAGCGCCGCGGCGCCCCCGGGCGCGAAGCGCTGCTCCCAGCGGTGCCGGTCGGCGCGCAGCACGTTCCGGTAGCCGTCGAGGATCGCCGCCTCGTCGTCGACGAAGAGGATCCGCGGCCTCGCCGGGCGATCGCCCGGGGTCACGCCGCCTCCGCCGGCGCGGGCGCGCCGCCGATCGGGATCCGGATCCGGAAGGTGGTCCCGCGGCCGACCTCGGTCTCGAAGGCGATCGTCCCGCGGTGCTTCTCGACGACGCTCCGGGCGATGGCGAGCCCCTGCCCGGTCCCCCGCCCGACCTCCTTGGTGGTGAAGAAGGGCTCGAAGATCTTCTCGCGGATCGCCTCGGGGATCCCGGCGCCGGTGTCGGCGATCGCGATCTCCACCGCGTCCCCCCTCCGGGCCGTCGCGATCCGGATCCGCCCCTTCGCCCCGGTCCCCTTCACGACGTCGTCGATGGCGTGGGCGGCGTTCACGAGCAGGTTGAGGAAGACCTGGTTCAGGTCGCCCGGGTAGCAGGTCACCAGCGGGAGCTCGTCGAGGACCGTCTCGACCTCGGCGACGTACTTGTACTCGTTGCGGGCCACCTCGACCGTGGCGAGGAGCGCCCGGTTCAGGTCGGTGGCGACCATCTCGCGCTGGTCCGGGTGGGCGAACTCCTTCATCGCCCGGACGATCACCGCCACCCGCCGGGTCCCCTCGAGGGTCCGCTCGATGGTCCGGGGCACCTGCTCCACCGTGTAGACGAGGTCGGCCTCCTCGGCCGCGCGGGCGAGCTTCTCCGCCAGCTCCGCGGGGACCGGGAGCGCCGCCAGCGCCTCGCGCTGCGCCGCGAGCACCGCCACGAGCCCCTGGAACGCGTCCTGGAGGAAGCGGGTGTTGTCGCCGATGAACTGGATCGGGGTGTTGATCTCGTGGGCGATCCCGGCGGCGAGGCGGCCGACCGCCTCGAGCTTCTGCGCCTGGTGCAGCTCCAGCTCGAGCTGCCGGGAGTCCTCGTGGATCCGGATCATCTCGGCGTGCTGGCGCTCGAGCTCGGCGACCATCCGGCGGCTGCGCACCGCCGCCGCCACGCGCGCCCGGAGATCGACCGGGCCGACCGGGCGGGGGAGGTAGTCGTCGGCCCCGGCCTCGAGCGACTGGATGGCGTGGAGCTGCCCGGTGGTGACGAGGATGAAGGGGATCCGGCGCAGCCCCGCCTCGGCCTTCACCGCCTCGAGGAGCTCGAGCCCGGTCAGCGCCGGCAGCTCCGAGTCGGCGACGATCACGTCGGGCGGATCGGCGCGGATCGCGTCGAGCGCGGCGCGGCCGTCCCCGACGGTTTGGAGCCGGTACCGGTCCGAGAGCAGCCCCTCGGCGAGGAGCCGCTGGGTGGGGGAGCCGTCGGCGAAGAGGACGCGCGGAGGGCGGAGCTCGCAGCGCGGCGCGGCGGTCGCCGCCGGAACCCCCTCGCTGCTGTGGCCGTCGACCACGATGACCTCCACCGCCTCGCGGTGCATCGGCCGTACCGGCGCCGGCACGTACCGTGAGACCGGATCGGCGGCCGGGACCTGGCGCGGCGAGGGGCCCGCTCCCTCGCCGGGACCTCGCGGCGCCGGGGTCGACGCGTCCCGGTGGGGCCGGGCGCCCGGACCCGGGGCCGCGCGAACCCGGAGCGAGGGGCTCGCGGCCACGGGCCGCGGCCGGGCACGGCCGCTGCACGGTGCGCGACATGGGTCCGACCCGAGGAGGCCACCATGGCGCGCGCCACCGTGCTGATCGTGGACGACGACGAGGGCGTCAGGATGGGGCTCGGCCACTCGCTGCACGGCGACGGCTACCGGCTCCTCTTCGCGGCCTCGCCGGCCGAGGCGCTCGATCTCCTGCGCGCCGGCCCGGTCGACGTGGTCATCTCCGACCACCTCATGCCCGGGATGACCGGGCTCGAGTTCCTGAAGCTGGTCCGCGACCGCCACCCCGACTGCGTCCGGATCATGCTGACGGGCCACGCCGACGTGGAGATGGCCATCCAGGCCCTCAACCAGGGGGAGATCTACCGCTTCCTCCACAAGCCCTGCGAGCGGACCGAGCTCCAGGTGACGGTCCACCTCGCCTGCGAGCGGCTCGCGCTCGAGCGGGAGAACCGGCGCCTCCTCTCGATCCTGAGGACCCACCCGGACCTGATGGAGCTGGTAGAGTCGCAGTCGCCCCGCCCCGGGCGCCTGGCGCCGGGGGGGTGAGCCGCTGGCGTGGAGCCGCCATGGCCGACCCAGACCTCCTGAGCGCGATCTTCGACGCCGTCCCGACGCCCATGTTCCTCGTGGACGACGACGTGAGGATCCTCCTCGCGAACCGCGCCGGCAGCGACCTCCTCGGCCGCGCCCTCGACGGCGTGCTCCTCGAGCGGGCCGGCGAGGCGCTCCACTGCCTCAACTCCTCCGCGAGCCCCGGCGGCTGCGGCCAGGCCCCGGCCTGCCGGGACTGCGTGGTGCGGCGCGCGGTGGGCGAGGCCCACGCCGGCGGCGCCGTCCGTCGCCGGCCCGCCCGGATGACGCTCCTCCACGGCGGCGAGCCCGAGGAGCGCAGCTTCCTCGTCTCCGCCTCGCCGCTCGCCCTCGGGGGCGAGCACCTCGCGGTCCTCACCCTCGACGACGTGACCGCCTTCGTCCAGCTCGCGCCCATCCTCCACGCCTGCACCGTCTGCGGCCGGATCCGCGGCGGCGACGGCGCCTGGACGACCGTCGGCGCCTTCCTGAAGGAGGCGGCCGACGTCGACCTCTCCCACGGGCTCTGCGAGGCCTGCGAGGGGAGCGCCCTGGACCGCGGAGGCGCGCCCGGAGCCCGCTGACCCCGGGCGCCGCGGGAGGGACCTTCGCGGGGCGGGCGGTTGCCGCGGCGCGGCGCCCCGGCTAGGTGACCCGCCATGACCCGCGCCCTCCTCGCCGCCCTCCTCCTCGCGGCCACGCCCAGGGTGGGCGACCGCGCCCCCGACTTCACCCTCCCGGACACCGACGGCGTCCCGGTGACGCTCTCGACCCTCCTCCGCGACGGCCCGGTGATCCTCGCCTTCTTCCCGAAGGCCTTCACCCCCGGCTGCACCCGCCAGAACTCGGCGCTCCGCGACCGGTACCCGGAGATCGTGAAGAAGGGGGCGCGCGTGGTCGGCATCTCGGTCGACGACGTCGACACGCAGCGGCGCTTCAAGGCCGAGCGCCGGCTCCCCTACCCGCTCCTCTCGGACCGCGGCGGCAAGGTGGCGGAGCGCTACGCGGGGACGATGGCGGTCTTCGGCCTGGCGAGGCGCGCCAACTTCGTCGTCGGGCAGGACGGGATCATCGTCGCGATCTTCGAGGGGGACGCCGCGATCGACCCCGGCGACGCGATCCGGGCCTGCCCGGTCCGGCCCCCCGGCGCGCGCTAGCCGGGGGACGGCCGTCGATCAGCGAGCGGACTCGCCGGGGGCGGACGCCTCGGCCTCGCCGGCGATCGCCCGCCGGACGATCGCGGCGCCGAGCTCGAGGTCGAGCGCGGTCCCCGGCGCCCACCAGGCGCGCCGGACGAGCCCCAGGCCGAGCCATCCGGCGGGGGTCTCGGCCACGCTGGTCACCACCCCCACCTCGACGCCGCCGGCGCGGAGCACGGCCCCGGCGGGGGTCGCCGGCGGGAGACCGAGCTGGACCAGGCCGCGCTGGACCTGACCGCGCACCGTCGCGCGCAGCACCACCTCCTGGCCCGGGTAGCAGCCCTTCGAGAAGCTGATCGCGTCGGCGGTGAGCCCCACCTCCATCGGGAGGCGCGCGCCGTCCATCTCCCTGCCCCAGCGGGCGATCCCGCCCAGGATCCGGAGGGCCTCGAGATCGCCGTCCTCGAGCGCCACCGCGCCGGCGACGGCGAGCGCCGCGGCGAGCGGCCCGGCCTCCCCGGCCCCCACGATCAGGTCCACGGCCGGCGCGCCCCGCCGGCGGTGGAGGACCC
>JAJXSQ010000064.1 GCA_021784495.1 Myxococcales bacterium
GGGCGGACCCGGCCCCGGCCCCGGCCCCGCGGCTCAGGTCAGGACGGTGTCGCCGTAAGAGAGGTAGCGATCGACCGCCAGCGCGGCCTGGCGCCCCTCGCGGATCGCCCAGACGACGAGCGACTGGCCGCGCGCCATGTCGCCGGCCGCGAAGACGCCGGGCACGCTGGTCATCTTGTTCTCGTCGGTCCAGACGTTCCCGCGGTCGTCCAGCTTCGCCTGGAGCTGGCCCGGCACCGTCCGCTCCGGCCCCACGAACCCGAGCGCGAGGAGGACCAGGTCGGCCTCCAGCACCTGCTCGGAGCCGGGGAGCTCCCGCGGGGCGAAGCGACCGTCGGCCCCGCGGACCCACTCCACCGAGACCAGGTGGAGCGCGCGGACCCGGCCGGCGGCGTCGCCGACGAACTTCCGGGTGAGCACCTGGTAGCGGCGCGGATCGGCGCCCCAGAGCGCCGCCGCCTCCTCCTGCCCGTAGTCCATCTTGTGGATCTTGGGCCACTGCGGCCAGGGGTTGTCCGCCGCCCGCGCGTCGGGGGGGCGCGGGAGGATCTCCAGCTGGGTGACGGCCGCCGCGCCGTGGCGGATGGAGGTCCCGACGCAGTCGGTCCCGGTGTCGCCGCCGCCGATCACCACCACCTTGCGCCCCGCCGCCGAGATGTACTTCCCGTCGGCCAGCCCCGAGTCGAGGAGGCTCCGGGTGTTGGCGTGGAGGAACTCCATCGCCAGGTGGATCCCCTGGAGCTGGCGCCCCTCGACCGGCAGGTCCCGCGCCGCGGTCGCGCCGCCGCAGAGCACCACCGCGTCGTAGTCCTTCACCAGCCGCTCGGCGGGCAGGTGGTGGCCGATCTCCGTCCCGGTGACGAAGCGGACGCCCTCGTCGGCGAGGAGCCGGACCCGCCGCTCGACCACCCCCTTGTCGAGCTTCATGTTGGGGATGCCGTAGAGGAGCAGCCCGCCCACGCGGTCGGCCCGCTCGAAGACGGTGACGGCGTGGCCCGCCCGGTTGAGCTGGGCGGCGCAGGCCAGGCCGGCCGGCCCGGAGCCGACGACCGCGACCCGCTTGCCGGTGCGGACCGTCGGCGGCTCGGCGACCACCCAGCCCTCGGCGAAGGCCCGGTCGACGATCTCGCACTCCAGCGACTTGATGGTCACCGGGGCGCCGTTCAGGCCCACCGTGCAGCTCCCCTCGCAGGGCGCCGGGCAGACCCGGCCCGTGAACTCGGGGAAGTTGTTGGTCTTGGCCAGCCGGATGTAGGCCTCCTTCCACTGGCCGCGGTAGACGAGGTCGTTCCACTCCGGGATGAGGTTGTGGACCGGGCACCCGGAGGCCATGCCGGCCAGGAGGCGGCCGGTGTGGCAGTAGGGGATGCCGCAGTCCATGCAGCGGGACGCCTGCGTCCGGAGCGTCTCCACCTCGACGGGCGGGTGCGACTCCTTCCAGTCGGCGATCCGCTCGCGCGGCGGGCGGTCGCGCCGCGGCGCCCGCTCGTACTCCAGGAATCCGGTCGGCTTTCCCATGTCCTAGTTCCCACCCGCCCGCGCGGCGTCGTGCGCGTTGCGCTCGAAGGCGATCAGCTCCGCGGTCTCGGGCGGGAGCCCGGTGGCCAGCAGCTGCCGCTGCGCCTCGATCATCCGGTGATAGTCGTGCGGCAGGACCTTCACCAGCCGCGGGAGGAGCTCCCCCCAGGCGTCGAGGACCCGCCGGCCGAGGGCGCTCCCGGTCGCCGCGACGTGGCGCGCCACCAACCCCTTCACCAGGTCGGCCTCCTCCGGGTCGACGATCGGCCCGAGCCCCACGAGCTGCCGGTTGCAGCGCGCGGCGAAGGCGCCGTCGCGGTCGAGGACGTAGGCGACGCCGCCCGACATCCCGGCGGCGAAGTTCCGGCCGGTGGCGCCGAGCACCACCACCCGCCCGCCGGTCATGTACTCGCAGCCGTGGTCGCCGACGCCCTCCACGACCGCCTCGGCGCCGGAGTTGCGCACCGCGAACCGCTCGCCGGCGACGCCGCGGATGAAGACCTCGCCGCCGGTGGCGCCGTAGAGCGCGACGTTCCCGACGATGACGTTCTCCTCCGGGACGAAGGTCGAGGCGGCCGGCGGGAAGACGGCCAGGCTGCCGCCGGAGAGCCCCTTGCCGAGGTAGTCGTTCGCGTCCCCCTCGAGCGTCAGCGTCATGCCGCGCGGCACGAAGGCGCCGAAGGACTGGCCGGCCGAGCCGCGGAAGCGGAAGGTGATGGTCCCCGGGGGCAGGCCGGCCGCGCCGTGGCGGCGGGTGAGCTCGCTCCCGGTGAGGGTGCCCACCACCCGGTTCACGTTCCGGATCGCCAGGGTGGCGTCCACCGGCTCCCCCCGCTCGAGCGCCGGGCGCGCCAGCGGCAGGAGCGTCGTCGCGTCGAGGCTCCGCTCCACGCCGTGGTCCTGCGGGATGGTGCAGGTCCGGCCGTAGCTCCGGGGGACGGTCGGCTTGAAGAGGATCCGGGAGAAGTCGAGGTTGCGGGCCTTCCAGTGGTCCACGGCGCGCCGCATCTCCAGCCGCTCGGAGCGCCCGACCATCTCGTCGATGGTCCGGAAGCCGAGCTCGGCCATGAGCTCGCGGACCTCCTGGGCGATGAAGCGCATGAAGGTGACCACGTGGGCGGGGTCGCCGGTGAAGCGGGCCCGGAGCTTCGGATCCTGGGTGGCGACCCCCACCGGGCAGGTGTTGAGGTGGCAGACCCGCATCATGACGCAGCCCAGGACGACGAGCGGCGCGGTCGCGAAGCCGAACTCCTCGGCGCCGAGGAGCGCGCCGATCACCACGTCCCGCCCCGTCTTGAGCTGGCCGTCGACCTCCACGACGATCCGGCTGCGGAGGTCGTTCATCACCAGCACCTGGTGGGCCTCGGCGAGCCCCAGCTCCCAGGGGATGCCGGCGTGCTTGATGGAGGTGAGCGGCGAGGCCCCGGTGCCGCCGTCGTGGCCCGAGATGAGCACCACGTCGGCGTGGGCCTTGGCGACCCCGGCGGCGATGGTCCCGACGCCCACCTCGGCGACGAGCTTCACGCTCACCCGCGCCTGGTGGTTGGCGTTCTTCAGGTCGTGGATCAGCTGCGCCAGGTCCTCGATGGAGTAGATGTCGTGGTGGGGCGGCGGCGAGATGAGCCCGACCCCCGGCGTCGCGTGGCGGACCCGGGCGATCCAGGGGTAGACCTTCGACCCGGGCAGCTGGCCGCCCTCGCCGGGCTTGGCCCCCTGGGCCATCTTGATCTGGAGCTCCCGGGCGTTCACCAGGTACTCGCTGGTGACGCCGAAGCGCCCGCTCGCCACCTGCTTGATCGCCGAGTTCTTGGAGTCGCCGCCGGGCAGCGGGTGGTAGCGGGCCGGGTCCTCCCCGCCCTCGCCGGTGTTCGACTTGCCGCCGATCCGGTTCATCGCCACGGCGAGCGCCTCGTGCGCCTCCTGGGAGATGGAGCCGTAGCTCATCGCGCCGGTCTTGAAGCGGCGGACGATCGCGTCGACCGGCTCGACCTCGTCGACCGGGACGGGGCGGGCGGAGCGCTTCAGGTCCATGAGGCCGCGCAGGGTGCAGAGGTTGCGGGCCTGGACGTCGACGAGGGCCGTGTACTCCTTGAAGGCCGGGTAGCTGCCGGTCCGGGTGGCGAGCTGGAGCCGGTAGATCGTCTCGGGGTTGAAGAGGTGGTGCTCGCCGCCCTCGCGCCACTGGTACTGGCCGCCCGCCGGCAGGCTGCGGTGGACGATGGGGCGCCGCGGCGGGAAGCCCCGCTCGTGGCGGAGGCGGGCCTCGCGGGCCACCACCTCGATGCCCACGCCGCCGACCCGGGTCGCCGTCCAGGTGAAGTACTCGTCGATGAAGTCCTGGTTGAGCCCGATCGCCTCGAACACCTGGGCGCCGTGGTAGCTCTGGATGGTCGAGATCCCCATCTTGGAGATCACCTTGACGATCCCCTTGGCGACCGCCTTGGCGTACTTCTTCTCGGCGTCGTGCGCCGCCCCGGGGATGGTCCCGAGCCGCACCTGGTCGTGGATGGTCTCGAAGGCGAGGTAGGGGTTCACCGCGCTGGCGCCGTAGCCGATGAGGAGCGCGAAGTGGTGGACCTCGCGCGGCTCGCCCGACTCGAGGATCAGGCCGCAGCGGGTCCGCGTCCCCTCCCGGATGAGGTGGTGCTGCACCGCCGACACCGCGAGGAGCGACGGGATGGGCGCCGAGGTCGCGTCGTGGCCGCGGTCCGAGAGGATGATGACGTTGTACCCCTCGGCGATGCTCTCCGAGACGCGCCAGCGGAGGTCCTCGAGCGCCTTGCGGAGCCCGGCCCCGCCGGCGGAGGCCTGGAAGAGGGTCGGGAGGGTGATGGCGCGGAGCCCCTTCGACGCCGCGCCGCCGTCGAGGGCCCGGATCTTCTCCAGCTCCTCGTTGCGGAGGACCGGCGTCGGGAGGGCGAGCTGGCGCGCCGCCTCGGGCCCGGGCTCGAGGAGGTTCCCCTCCGGCCCCACGGCGGTCTCCACCGCCATGATCAGCTCCTCGCGGATGGCGTCGACCGGTGGGTTGGTCACCTGGGCGAAGAGCTGCTTGAAGTAGTTGAAGAGGAGCTGCGGCTTCTCCGAGAGGACGGCGAGCGGGGTGTCGGTCCCCATCGACCCGAGCGGCTCGGCCCCGTCGGAGGCCATGGGGACGACGAGCAGCTTCACGTCCTCGGAGGTGTAGCCGAACACCTCCTGGCGGCGGAGGACCGTCTCGTGGTCGGGCTCGATGACCCGCGGCGGGCGGGGGAGCTGGTCGAGCCGGACCAGGTGCTCCTCCAGCCAGCGGGCGTAGGGCTCGGCGGCGGCGATGCCGTCCTTCAGCTCGGCGTCGGAGACGATCCGCCCCCGCGCGGTGTCGACGAGGAAGATCCGGCCGGGCTGGAGCCGCCCCTTCTCCACCACCTGCTCCGGCGGCACGTCGAGCACCCCCACCTCGGAGGCCATGACGACGAGGCCGTCGGTGGTGACGTAGTAGCGCGACGGGCGCAGCCCGTTCCGATCGAGCACCGCGCCGATCCGGACGCCGTCGGTGAAGGCGATCGAGGCCGGCCCGTCCCACGGCTCCATCAGGCAGGCGTGGTACTCGTAGAACGCCCGGCGCTCCGGGCTCATCCCCTCGTGGCGGCTCCAGGGCTCCGGGACCATCATCATCACCGCGTGGGTGATCTCCCGGCCGGCGAGGGTGAGGAGCTCGAGGACGTTGTCGAACATCGACGAGTCCGAGCCGTCGGTGTCGATCACCGTGAGGAGCTTCTGGAGATCGCTCCCGAAGAGGCGCGACCGCATCATCGACTGGCGCGCGTGCATCCAGTTGATGTTGCCCCGGAGCGTGTTGATCTCGCCGTTGTGGGAGATGTACCGGTACGGGTGCGCGCGCGACCAGGAGGGGAAGGTGTTGGTCGAGAAGCGGGAGTGGACCATCCCCAGGGCGGACACCACCGCCTCGTCCCGCAGGTCGGGGTAGTACTGGCGGAGCTGGGGCGCGTTGAGCATCCCCTTGTAGACGATCGTCTTGTAGCTGAGGGACGGGACGTAGAAGTGGCTGCGCCCGGGGATCGCCGAGCGCGAGACCTTCTTCTCGACCTGGCGCCGGATCACGAAGAGCTTCCGCTCGAAGGCCAGCTCGTCGGCGAGCCCCTCCCCGCGCCCGACGAAGATCTGGCGGACGACCGGCTGGGACGCCCGCGCCGACGGCCCGAGCGAGCCGTCGTCGGTGGGGACGTCGCGCCAGCCGAGGAGGAGCTGCCCCTCCTCGCGGACCGTCTGCTCGAAGAGCCGCTCGCAGGCCGCGCGCCCCTCGGCCGACGGCGGCAGGAAGACCATCCCGGCGGCGTAGTGGCCGGCCGCGGGGATCGCGAACCCGAGCTGGCCGCAGCGCTCGCGCAGGAACGCGTGGGGGAGCTGGAGGAGGATGCCGGCGCCGTCGCCGGTGTTCTTCTCGGCCCCGACCGCGCCTCGGTGCTCGAGGTTCACGAGGACGGTGAGCGCCTTCTCCACGATGTCGTGGGAGGCGCGCCCCTGGATGTCCACCACGAACCCGAACCCGCACGCGTCCCGCTCGGTGGCCGGATCGTAGAGCCCCTGCTTCGCCGGATAGCCGGTCTCGATCATCTCTTCTCTTTCACCCTCGCGGGAATGGCTCCCGTCGCGCCCGGCGACGCGCGCCTGGCCGCGTGCCTGCGACGCGCTGTCTGGGAACGCTCACGTCCCGTCGTGAGGTTTGGACCGCGGAGTGTGTCCCAAACGGGAGAAATGCGTCAAGAGGCCTTCGCCTCAGGATTTTTCATTTATTCATGCCGCGTCGCGGCATGCGACCTGACCCATTCCGGTCGGGATCCGCACCCCCCGAAGGGTGCGGTCATCGATCCAGCATGTCCACTTCCGGCGTGCAGCGGGATGTGTCATCTTGCGCCCCTGCCGAGACGAGCGTCCGAGGGATCACGGCGGTCCGACCCGCCCGACGCCGCCACGTCTCGAATGGAGATCGGACCATGAGCGCATCCACCAGCCCTGGCCTGGCCCAGCCGCCGGCGAGCCCTCCGCCCGGCAACCCCGCCGCGCCGCCCTCCACCGCCGCCGCGCGCGACGCCTGGACCACCACCGTCCTCGTGGTCGGCGCGTTCGTCACCGGCGCGGTCCTCCAGATCTGGGTGCCGCCGGGGCCGATGACCGGGGTCGCCGCGACGGGGATCGCGAGCCTCGTGGTGCTCGGCCTCGCGTTCGCCGTGCCGGGGCGGCTCCGCGCCACGCTGTCCGGCTTCCGCTTCACCTCGACCCTCCTCATCGCCCTCGCGATCTTCGCCATCCTCGGGACGCTCATCCTCCAGGGGAAGCCGGTCGAGGTCTACCGCTCCCGGTACGCCGCGGTGGCGCCGCTGATCCTCGCGCTCCGGCTCGACGACATCTTCCACGGCCTCCCCTTCGCCGGCCTCACCGCGCTCTTCGGCGCCGCCATCATCGCCTCGGCCTCCCTCCGGTGGCCCATCACCCCCCGGCGCGCCGGCTTCTTCGTCGCCCACCTCGGGCTCCTCGCCACCGGCTTCGGCGCCGGGCTCTCCAGCGTCTACTCGGTGCGCGGCCGCGTCGACCTGTTCACGGGCGGCGACGTGACGGATCTGGTCCGGGTGACCCGGAGCGGCGGCGTGGCCACCGGCGCCCTGGTGCACCTCCCCTTCTCCCTCAAGCTCGACCAGTTCGATCTCGTCGACTACGAGACCGAGTACCGGGTCGGGTACTACAAGCGGGTCCGGATCCTGCGCGACGGCGTCCCGACCGACGACTACCGGCTGGCCACCAGCTTCGATCCCGACCTCGCGCCGCACCGGCTCCCGGACGGCGACTCCTTCCGGCTCGTCGCCCTCTACCCGGACCTGGTCACCCGCGAGGTCGCGGTCGCCGCCGCGGAGGGCCCGCCGGCCCTCCGGGTGGAGGTCGACGGCGAGGAGCACTGGCTCGCGCCCGGCCAGCGGGCCGACTCGGCCGACGGCCAGGTGGCGATCCTGCTCGGGGTCGCGCGGCCGGCCCCCGCGCCCGGGGTGGCCACCTCGGTGCTGATCTCGGCGGCCGACCGGACGGTGACCGTCCACCGCGCCGACGGCGAGGCGACGGCCCCGGTCGGCGACCGGGTCGCGATCCTCGGCGATCGGCTCCGGATCGGCCCCCTCCTCGACCACGCGCGCCGCGAGGCGGCCTACGCGACCCGCTCCGCCGAGTGGCGCGACCCGGCGGCGCTGATCGAGACCGCCGTCGACGGGCGGCGGGAGCGGAAGTTCGTCCGGGCGCTCCAGCCGCGCGGCGTCTTCGTCCGCGACGGCCAGGGCGCGCTGGTCTTCGAGCGGCGCGACCGGGAGGTGAAGGCCTTCCTCTCCCACGTCACCGCGAGGGACGGGGCGGAGGTGGAGCACGCGGTCATCTCGGTGAACGATCCGTTCGTCTTCCACGGGTGGACGCTCTACCAGGTCAACTACGACCCGAACGACCCGAACTACTCCGGGCTGGAGGCGGTCCACGACCCGGGGGTCCGCTGGGTCTTCGGCGGCTTCGTGCTCATCTGCCTGGGGGTCTTCTACATGTTCTACGTCGAGCCGCGGCTGCGCGGCGGCGGCATCGAGCGCCCGCCCGCCCCGCCCGCCGCAGTCTGACCCCGAGCCCTTCGCGCCGAGGGAGTCCCGCATGCTCCAGTACGTCGTCGCCGAGCACCCGTTCTTCGCCGCCGCCAGCCTCCTCTACGCGGCGGCGGCCGCCACCTACGCCGCCGCCTGGCGCTCGACCCGGGCCCTCGTCGGCCAGGCGGCCACCGCCCTCCTGGCGACCGCCCTCGCGCTCAACGCGGCCCTGATCGCCGGCCGCTACCTCGAGGCGGGGCGCGCGCCCTTCAAGTCGCTCTTCGAGTCGCTCGTCTTCTTCGCCTTCACCACCGGCCTCGTCTACCTGGTGATGGAGCGGCTCTACCGGACGCGCGTCTTCGGCGCCATCGCCGCACTGATGAGCCTCGGCTGCCTCCTCTACGCCCTCGGGTCGTGGGACGCGGAGATCGTGAAGCTGCCGCCGGCGCTCCAGTCCGGCTGGTTCGTGCCGCACGTGGTGGTCTACTTCATCGGATACGGCGCGGTCGCCTTCGCCACCGGGGTCGCGGTGGTCCAGCTCCTCGCCTCGCGGATCCCGGCGGTCGCCCGGCTGGTGAGCCTCCGCGCCGGGACGGTGCTGAGCGGCGCGCCGCTCGACCTCGACCGGATCTCCTACGACGCGATCCGGTTCGGCTTCATCCTGCTCACCGTCGGGCTGCTGGTCGGCTCGGTCTGGGCCAAGAGCGCCTGGGGCGACTTCTGGGTCTGGGACCCCAAGGAGAACTGGTCCCTGGTCACCTGGCTCGTCTACGGCGCCTACCTCCACCTGCGCAAGGTGCGCGGCTGGCGCGGCGATCGCGCCGCCTGGCTGGCGATCGTCGGCTTCGCGGTGGTGCTGTTCACCTACCTCGGCATGAGCGTGCTCCCGACCGCCGAGGAGAGCGCCCACGTCTACTCGGGCGGCTAGGGCGCGGCCGGCGCGCGCCGCGGCGCGGCGCAGGCGCGGCCGGGCTGCCCGGGGAGACCGGGGAGCGCGCTAGGCCCCGGGGGC
>JAJXSQ010000065.1 GCA_021784495.1 Myxococcales bacterium
CTTCGCTTGGCTGCTCCGCCAGCGCCGCCTGGTCAGCCGGTGGGAGTGGAAGGCCGAGAACTTCCTCGGCCTTCTCCAGCTCGCCTGCGCCCAGATCCTCTGGAGGAGGTTCTGAGATGCGTTCTAGCGCCCGCGGGTCAGACCGCCTTGAAGATCAGCACCGCGTTCGTCCCGCCGAACCCGAACGAGTTGGACATGGCCGCGGAGAGCTTCACCTCGCGGGCCACGTTCGGCACGACGTCGAGCTGGCACTCGGGGTCCTGGTCCTCGACGTTGATGGTCGGCGGGATGACGCCGGTGCCCAGGGCCTTGACGGTGACCACCGCCTCGAGCCCGCCGGCGGCGCCCAGGAGGTGGCCGGTCATCGACTTGGTCGACGAGACGACCAGCCCCCGCCGCGCGTGCTCGCCGAAGACGCGGTTGATCGCCTGGCACTCGGCGACGTCCCCGGCGGGGGTCGAGGTGCCGTGGGTGTTCACGTAGCCGACCGCCTCCGGCGCGAGCCCCGCGTCGCGCAGCGCCATCCGCATCGCCCGCTGGCCCCCCTCCCCCTCGGGCGAGGGCGAGGTGACGTGGTTGGCGTCGGCGCTGGCCCCGTACCCGACCAGCTCGGCGTAGACGCGGGCGCCGCGCCGCCGCGCGTGCTCGTACTCCTCGAGGACCAGGATCCCGGCCCCCTCCCCGGCCACGAAGCCGTCCCGGGCGCGGTCGAAGGGCCGGCTGGCGCGCGCCGGCTCGTCGTTCCGCTCGGAGAGCGCGCGCGCGGCGCAGAAGCCGCCGATGCCGAGGGGGGTGATGGTCGCCTCGCAGCCGCCGGCCACGATCACGTCGGCCAGGCCGCGCTCGATGTAGAGCATGGCGTCGCCGATCGAGTGGTTGCCGGTCGCGCAGGCCGAGACCGGCGAGAAGTTCGGCCCCTTGAGCCCGTACCGGAGGCTGATCTGGCCCGGGGCCAGGTTGATGATCAGGCTGGGGATGAAGAACGGCCCGATCTTCCGGACGCCCTTCTCGAGGAAGACGCGGTGCGTGTCCTCGATCGTGCCGAGGCCGCCGATCCCGGCGCCGACGATGCAGCCGACCAGGCTCGGGTCCTCGCGGGCCATGTCGAGCCCGGAGTCCTTCATCGCCATCTCGGCGGCGGCGAGCGCGAACTGGATGAAGCGGTCGTTGCGGCGCGCCTCCTTCCGGTCCATGAAGTCGCCCGGCTCGAACGCCTTCACCTCGCCGGCGATCCGGGTGGGGAAGGTCGACGCGTCGAAGAGCGTGATCGGCCCGATGCCGCTCTGGCCGGCCACGAGCGCGCTCCACGACGGCTCCACCCCGATGCCGACCGGCGAGACCAGCCCCAGCCCGGTGACCACCACACGGCGCCTGCTCATCGCTCGAACCTCGCTCTTCCGGTGTGACGTGGAGCGGTCGGCGGGCACGGTTCCCCGCGCCCCCGGTCCCCTCGCCTCCCCGGCCTCCCGGGGCGGCGTCCGCGCTACTTCTTGTGGGTGGTGATGAAGTTCACGGCATCCTGGACGGTCTTGATGTGCTCCGCCTCCTCGTCCGGGATCTCCACCTCGAACTGCTCCTCCATCTGCATGACCAGCTCGACGATGTCGAGCGAGTCCGCGCCGAGATCCTCGATGAAGCTCGAGGTCGGCTTGATCTCGTCCTCGCTCACGCCGAGGTTCTCCGCGATGATGCTCTTCACCTTCTGCTCGATGGTCGCCGACATGGTTCCTCCTCCTTGGGATCCGGTAGACGGTCCGGTGCCGCGCCGCGGTCCGCCCGCGGCTACATGTACATGCCGCCGTTGACCTTCAACACCTCTCCGGTCACGTACGACGCCTCGTCGCTCGCGAGGAAGCAGACCGCGCGGGCGACCTCCTCGGCCGACCCGAGCCGGCCGAGGGGGATGTTCTCCAGCATCTTGCCCCGGGCCGCCTCGGGGAGCGCGGCGGTCATGTCGGTGCCGATGAACCCGGGGGTGACGGCGTTGCAGCGGATGCTCCGCGAGGCGAGCTCCCGCGCGACGCTCTTGGTGAGGCCGATGAGGCCGGCCTTGGTGGCGGCGTAGGCCGCCTGGCCGGCGTTCCCCATCTCGCCCACGACCGACGAGAGGTTCACGATGGCCCCGCCGCGGGCCTTCATCATGGGGCGGGTCGCCGCCCGGATGAGGTGGAAGGCGCCGGTCAGGTTCACGTCGAGCTGGCGCCGCCAGTCCTCGTCCTTGAGCCGCATCACCAGCTGGTCGACGGCGATCCCGGCGTTGTTCACGAGCACGTGGAGCCCGCCCAGCTCGGCCACCACGGCGTCGATCGCCGCCTGGCAGGCGGCGGGATCGGCGACGTCGAAGCGCAGGAGGCGGGCCCGGGGCGCGCCCGCCCGCTCGACGAGCGCCAGCGCCTCCGCGGCGGCGGCCTCGTTCCCCGCGTAGTTCAGCGCCACGCTCGCCCCGCCCCGCGCCAGCTCGACGGCGATGGCGCGGCCGATGCCGCGCGACGCGCCGGTCACCAGGGCCACCTTCCCCTTGAAGTCGAACATCGCCTCAGGCTCCCAGGGCGGCCAGCGTCCGCTCCAGCGACGCCGCGTCCTCGACTTGGAACGTCTCGATCGACGGCGCGATCCGCTTCACCAGCCCGGAGAGGACCTTGCCCGGGCCGACCTCTACCACGCGGGTCACCCCGAGGCGCGCCAGCTCCTCGACGGTCTCGACCCAGCGCACCGGCGCGGTCACCTGCGCGACCAGGAGCGGGACCACCCGGGCCAGGTCGGCGTTCGGCCGCGCCTCCACGTTGGTCACCACCGGGCGGAGCGGCGCCCGCCACGGCACCGCGCGCAGCACCGGCTCGAGCCGCGCCTGGACCGGCGCCATGAGCGCGCAGTGGAAGGGGGCGGAGACCGGGAGGGGGAGGACCCGCTTCGCGCCGGCCGCCTTGAGCGCCGCCGCCGCCGCCTCGACCGCCGCCGCCGTGCCGGCGATCACGGTCTGGGACGGCTCGTTGAAGTTGGCCGGCGAGACCACCTGGCCGGTCGAGGCCGCCACCGCGGCGCAGACCTCGGTGACGCGCGCCGCCGCCAGGCCGAGCACCGCGGCCATCGCCCCCTCGCCGGGCGGCACCGCCTCCTGCATGAAGGTGCCCCGCGCCCGGACGGCCCGCGCGGCGTCGGCGACGCCGAGGGCCCCGGCCTCGACCAGCGCCGAGTACTCGCCGAGCGAGTGCCCGGCGACGAGATCCGGCACCACGCCGGCGCCGGCCAGCACCGCCGCCGCGGCCGTGGAGGCGGCGAGGATGGCGGGCTGGGTGGTGGCGGTGAGCCGCAGCGCCTCCTCCGGCCCGTCGAAGCAGCGCGCCGAGAGCGGCTCGCCGAGCGCCTCGTCGACCTCCTCGAAGACGCGCCGCGCCGCGGGGAAGCGCTCGGCGAGCTCGCGCCCCATGCCGACCTTCTGCGAGCCCTGCCCCGGGAAGACGAACGCCAGCGTGGCCATCGCCGTGGTCTCCCCTCTCACCAGCGCAGGAGCGCGGCGCCCCAGGCCATGCCGCCGCCGATGGCCATCATGAGGATGGTGTCGCCCGGCTTGAGCCAGCCGGCGCGGTTCGCCTCGTCGAGCGTCATCGGCAGGCTCGCGGCCGAGGTGTTGCCGTACTTCTCCAGGTTCATCCAGCACTTCGAGGCCGGGATCCCGAGCCGATCGAGGGTGGCGTCGAGGATCCGCTTGTTCGCCTGGTGGGCGACGACGTGGGTCACGTCGCCGGGCGCCATCCCCTCGGCGGCGAGCACCTCGCGGCAGTTCACCTCGAGGGAGCGGACGGCGACCTTGTAGACCTCGCGGCCGTTCATGAACAGGTGGTGGCGCCCGGCCGCGACCATCTCCGGGGAGATCGGGTCGCGGGAGCCGCCGCCCGGCTGGAGGAGGATGTGGGCGAGCGAGCCGTCGGCGTGGAGCTGGATGGTGGAGAGGCCGCGGCGGGGATCCTCGGTCGGGGCGAGCACCATCGCCCCGGCGGCGTCGCCGAAGAGGATGCAGGTGTTCCGGTCCTTCCAGTTGGTGATCCGGGTGAGCGTGTCGGCGCCGATCACCAGCGCGTTCTTCACCGCCCCCGAGGCGACGAACCGGTCGGCGGCGGCGAGCGCGTAGATGGAGCCGGCGCAGGCGGCGGAGACGTCGAAGGCGAAGGCCCGCTTGTTCCCGAGCTTCCCCTGGAGCACCGCGGCGACGCTCGGGAACGGGTGATCCGGGGTGACGGTCCCGACGACGATCGCCTCGACGTCGGCGGCGTCCAGCTTGGCCATGTCGAGCGCCTTGCGCGCGGCGTGGAGGGCCAGGTCGCTCGTCGCCTCCTCGGGCGCGGCGATGTGGCGCTCCCGGATCCCGGTCCGCTCGACGATCCACTCGTCGGAGGTGGCCACCATCCGCTCCAGATCGGCGTTGGTGAGGACCTTCTCCGGGGCGTAGCTGCCGGTGCCGACGACGATCGAGCGCATCAGGGCTCCTGGGGGGCGGCGAGGAGCGCCTCGGCCGGTGCGACGGCCGCGGCGATCTCGTCGACGAAGTGGGTGGTCGCCGCCTGGCGGACGCGCCGGACGGCGTTGGCGATGGCCAGGGCGTCGGACCGGCCGTGGCTGATGAAGCCGACGCCGTTCACCCCGAGGAGCGGCGCGCCGCCGACCTCCCGCCAGTCCATCCGCCGCTTCATGCCCTCGAGCGAGCGGCGGGCGAGCAGCCCGCCGAGCGCGGAGAGGACGCTGCTGCGCAGCTGCCGCTTCAGGAGCTCCCCGACGACCCGGGCCGTCCCCTCCATGGTCTTGAGGGCCACGTTCCCGGTGAAGCCGTCGGTCACGATCACGTCGAAGTCGCCGGTGAGGAGGTCGCGCCCCTCGCAGTAGCCGCGGAAGTCGAGGGCCGTCCGCCGGAGCGCCGCCGCGGCGGCGCGGGTCAGCTCGGTCCCCTTCGACTCCTCCTCCCCGTTGGAGAGGATGGCGACGGTCGGCCGGGCGACGCCCAGGACCCGCCGCGCGTAGACCTCGCCCATGAGCGCGAACTGGACGAGGTGGATCGGCTTGCAGTCCACGTTGGCGCCCATGTCGAGGAGGAGCGGCGCCCCCGAGAGCCCGGGCAGGACCGAGACGATCGCCGGCCGCTCGACCCCCTTCGGCCGCCCGAGGACGAAGATCGCCCCGGCCATCACCGCGCCGGAGTTGCCCGCGGAGACCATCCCGCAGGCCTCCCCCGCCTCGACGAGGTCGAAGCAGACCCGGATCGAGTTGTCCCGCTTCCGGCGCATCGCCTGGCCGGGGTGGTCGTGGAAGTCGACCACCTCGGTGGCGTTCCGGACGGTGATCGGGAGCGCGTCGGTGCCGGGGTGGCGCGCCAGCTCCGCGCGCACCACCGCCTCGGCGCCGACCAGGACCACGGCCTCGCCCCGGCGCGCTGCGTCAACCGCCCCCCGCACGATGGCCTCGGGGGCGTGATCCCCCCCCATCGCATCGACGGCGACCGGCGCGACGTGCTCTACCATCGTCGGCTACGCCGGCTCGGTGATCGACTCGCCCTTGTACGTCCCGCAGGACGGGCAGACCCGGTGCGGGAGGACGGGCTCCTTGCACTTCGGGCACTTGATGACGTTGACCCCGCCGAGCTTGAAGTTCGCCGCCCGGCGCCGGTCGCGGCGCATGCTGCTGGTACGCTTCTTGGGAACGCCCACGTGGTGCTCCTCGTTCTCTCTCGCGCCACACGCGCTCGAGGGTTCGTCGCTAGAGCTTCACCTTCGAAAGTCCCGCCCAGCGGGGATCGGGGACGGTGCGCACGCACCCGCACTCCCGCTCGTTCAGGTTCCCGCCGCAGACCGAGCAGAGCCCCTTGCAGCCCTCGCCGCAGACCGGCGCGCCGGGCAGGGCGAGCAGGAGCTGCTCGCGGAGGATCGGGTCGAGGTCGATGACCTTGCCCCGGAACACCTCCTCCTGCGCCTCGTCGGCGTCGAAGCTCCCGGCCACCGGCTGGTGCGGGTGGTCCCCCCGCTGGCCGCCCTCGGCCCGCGCCCCCTCGGCGGGGACCAGGGTCAGCTCGAACTCGACCGGAACGACCGCCGCCACCGGCAGGAGGCAGCGCCGGCAGTCGGCCTCCAGGTCGGCCCGCGCCGTGGCGCGCAGCAGGACCCTCCGCTCGACCTTCTCGAGGTGAGCGTCGACCTGGACGCCGCCGTGCGCGCGCCACCCGGCGCGATCGCCAGCGACCATCGCGTCGAGCGCCTCGCGGCTGACGTCCCAGCGCCGGTCGAGGCCCGGCTCCTTGATTTCGTCAATATTGACGAGCATTTGCGCTTGAATCGCGGGACGGGAAAGGCGGCCATTATAGGGATCGACCCCCGCAAGTCAAGGCGGGTCGAGCCCCCCGGGTGACGCACCGCGTCGCGGTTCGGGCCGCGCCTACGGCTTCACCAGCCCCCGCGCGACGGCGAGGAGCGCCGCCTCGGCCTTGGTCGAGACGTCCATCTTCTCGTAGATCCGCTTCACGTAGGTCTGGACCGTCCCCTCGGCGATCGAGAGCGCGTGGGCCACGTCGGCGTAGGTGTGACCGTGGACGAGGAGCTGGAGCACCTCGAGCTCGCGCTTCGACAGGGCGGGGCCCGAGGACGGCTTCTGGTCGGGCGCGTCCCCGCGCAGCTCGGCGAGGAGCACCTTGGCGGCGCGCGGGCTGATCGGGGCCGCCTCGCCGGAGAGGACGTCGTCCACCGCCTTGGTCAGGTCGGAGGCGTGGAACGGCTTGAGGATGTAGCCGGACGCCCCGCTGCGGAGCGCCGAGAGGACGCGCGCCGGGATGTCGACCGCGGTGAGGGCGATGCACGCCGTTCCGGGGAGGTCCCGGCGGATGGTGGCGATGACGTCCTCGCCGCTCATCTTCGGGAGGCCGAGATCGACCAGGGCGACGTCGGGCCGCTTCGACATGGCGAGCGCGACCCCCTCCTCGCCGGTCGAGGCCGTCCCGAGCACCTCGACCCCATGCGCGGCGAGCACCTGGGCGATGAGCCGCGCGACGGCCTCGTCGTCCTCGACCGCGATCGCCCGGATCGTCATTCGCCCGCTACCCCTGGTCCTCGAGCGGCCTCGCCCGATCGATCTGTCCTAACAGCACGACCCCTGGCGGGCAAGACGGACGGCGGGGTCGACCCCTCCGAGATCAGTCGAGGGAGCCGAACTCGTCGTGCTCGCCGTACCCCTGGAGGTCGAGGACGATGGCGAGCAGGTAGAGGACCAGCGACGCGGTGCCGAAGAACTGGCCGAGGCTCATCGCCACGACGAGGAGCAGCGGGCCGGGGGCGAGGATCGAGGCGATCATGAGCGCCAGCGAGGCCAGCGTCGTGATGGTCGAGATGAGAACGAGCCGCCGGATGGTGATCTTGGTGACCGAGAACATCGGCTACTCCTTCGCCGCGCCGGCGGGGGCGGCGTTCGAGGCGGTCCGGGCGGGGGCGCGGCCGTTGCCGCCGTGGGCGAAGGCTCGCGGGTGGATCACCTCACCGGAGTGGCAGTCGATGCACTTCGTGTCGCCCTTGCGGATGTCGTCGAGAGCCGCCGCGTGATCGTCCACCTTCCCCCAGCGCGGGGCCTCGGTCGAGTGGCACCGGGTGCACATCGCGTTCTGGAAGGGCTTGTACATGTGGATCGGCTTGCCGCCCTCGCCGTAGGGGCCGGTGTTGGCGTACTCGGTGATGTAATAATAGAGGTGGCGGAGCCCGTTCAGCTTCGTCGTCATCGTGCCGAACATCTGGTAGTCGGCGTGGCAGGTGTAGCAGGACTCCTCGCCGAAGGCCCGGTTCCGGCTGTGGATCGCCGCGAGGCTGTGCGACGTCGGATCGGCCGCGTCCTGCGTGTAGGGCAGCATGACGTGGCAGGAGCCGCAGAACGAGCGCTGGAGCGTGTACTCGAACCCGGAGATGTTGCCGGCGAGCGAGGTCGCGAGCGGCATCACGCCGAGCCCGAAGAGCAGGACGATCTTGGTCGAGCGCCCGAGCGGCGGACGGACCAGGAGGTACCAGATCAGGATGAGGACCGCGATGACCGCGGAGACGAGCGCGGCGACGCGGAGGAGCTGTTCGGTCGAGTCGATCTTGAGCACGGTGGCCGTGTAGCTAGCATGTGCGCCCCAAACGGTTCAACCCCTACTTGCACCCATTGGTCATTTCCGCGCACCCCCGCCCGCCCGCGTCCGCTCGCCCCTCCCACGACCCTCGCACGCCTCTCGCGATCTCGACCGGATCGCCGCGAATCGTCTTGCCTTTCCGGCACGCATGCCATAGATACCCTCCCCGTCGCGCGGTTAGCTCAGATGGATAGAGCGTCGGCCTCCGGAGCCGAAGGCCACAGGTTCGAATCCTGTACCGCGCACTTCCCTTCCCGGGAGTGGCCTGGATCTCGCCGCGCGAGGTCGGCCACCTCCGACCTGGCCCCGAGGGACCATGATCGAGTCCACCTTCGATCGGCTCGAGGCGGCCTGGGAGAGCGCCACCGCGCGCCGGATCGTCGCCGACGCCCTGGTGGCCATCTTCGTCCTCGTGCTCGTCGTCGTCGAGCTCGGCGCCCTCGGGCTCGAGCCCACCGCGCTGCGCGCCTTCACCCCGGTGAACCACTTCTTCGCGGTCGAGGTCGCCTTCTACGCGCTCCTCGCGTACGAGGTCGTGGGGCTGGTCTTCGGGATCGCGCGGTCGGTCGCCAACGCCGCCGGCAAGCAGTTCGAGATCTTCTCGCTCATCCTGCTGCGGCAGTCCTTCGAGTCCTTCGGGCACCTCCCGGTGCCGCTCGTCTGGGCCGACGTCCGCGGGACCGCGCTGGAGATGCTCGCCGCCTGCTCCGGCGCCCTCGCGATCTTCGTGCTGCTCGGCTTCTACTACCGGGCGCAGCGCCACGAGCCGCTCTCCGGCGACACGCGCGACCGCGCCAGCTTCATCCGGGCCAAGAAGGCGATCGCCCTCCTCCTCCTCGTCGTCTTCCCGCTCGTCGGGCTCGAGGCGGCCTGGGGGCAGCTCGTCCGGCGCGAGGAGCGCGCCTTCTTCGAGACGCTCTACACCTTGCT
>JAJXSQ010000066.1 GCA_021784495.1 Myxococcales bacterium
CCCGGGCACCCGCGGGCCGCGGCTGCTAGGCTCCCGGTCGACCCGGCCGGAGCCCGGCCGCCCGCGGTGCCCCGATGCCCACCCTCCTCCCGCGCCGTTACCTCCGCCGCTTCGCCGACCCCGGCGGTCGCCTCCCGGTGATCTGGGTCTTCCGCCCCGAGATCGGCGAGTGGAAGCCGGCGCCGCTCGATCCGGAGGGCGCCGGCCGCCACTTCAACGCCCACGACGATCCGGCCCGGCCGCCCTTCCCGGCGCTCGAGGCGCGGCTCGGGGCGCTCGACGACGCCGCCGCCGCGGTGACCGACCGGCTGCTGGCGGCCCCCGCGCCGCTCCCGCCCGGCGACCGGGAGGTCCTCGCCGAGTGGCTGGCGCTCATGGCCATCCGGCTCTCGGCGCGCTCCGGGGCGCTCGACGAGGTCGAGGCGCTCCGCGGCCACGAGGAGCTGGCGCCGACGCTCCGCGAGATGGGCTGGGTGATCTGGGAGGCGGTGCCGCCCGCCTACTTCATCACCTCCAGCAGCCCCTTCCACGTCGCCTTCCCGCGGCCCGACGCCTCGGCCGGCGCCTCCCCCGAGCTCTCCTCGCCCGGCGTGGAGATCACCATGCCGCTCACGCCGCGGCTCGCGCTCCACGCGACCTGGAAGCGGCGCGGCGAGCTCTTCCGCGTCGCCGGCGAGGACGCCCTCCTCGAGCTGAACGGGCGGACGATGCTCCGGGCCCGCCGCTTCCTCGCGGCGCACCGCCCGGCCGTCCCCGGTTGACGCTGGACCTGCTGATCCCGGTCGGGATCGCCGCCGCGCAACCGCCGGCCACCGGCGGGGTTACGGGAGATCGGAGGGGGCGCGCCGGGACGGCCGCCCCCACGACCCAGGACCGCGCCACCCACGCCGCCCCACCCCGGAGCCACGCCATGCCCGCCCTCGCCGCCCGCCTCGCCGCCGCCGCCCTCTCCCTGTCGCTCGCCGCCCCCGCCCTGGCCGCCGAGGTCGACCGGCGCGAGGAGAACCAGCAGGACCGGATCGCCCAGGGGGTGAAGAGCGGCCAGCTCACCCCGGGGGAGACGGCGCACCTCGAGCGCAAGGAGGCCGGGATCCGCCACGAGATCAAGAGCGAGCGGGCCGCGAACGGCGGCAAGCTCACCCCGGCGCAGCGCGCGCAGGTGAACCGCCAGCAGAACCGCGTCTCGAACCAGATCTACCGCGCGAAGCACAACGACCGGCACATGTGATCTCCGGGGCCGGGCGCCGGGTCGATCGCCGGCGCCCGCCCTCCGCGCCGCCCCCACGAACCGCGCCCCCCCGCGCACCGCGCTCCCCGCCGAGGATCCCCGCACATGACCGTCGCCGCTCGCCCCGCCCGCCTGGCCCTCCCGCTCGCCCTCGCCCTCGCGCTCGCCTCCGGCTGCGTCGCCCGGGTGGTCGTCCCCCCGCCGCCCCCCGGCCCGCCGCCGGCCGCCGGCCTCGAGGTCTGGGCCGGGCGCCACCCGGTCGCCTCCCGCGAGCTCGGCGCCTGGGTGAACCGCTTCCCGGCCGCCGCGCAGAAGATCTTCCTCTGGGACAGCCGCCACGAGGGGGCCGCGGTCGCCTTCGTGAACTGGGCCCTGGCGAACCCCGGGGCCGGCGTCGACGCCTTCGCCGCCTCGCACCCGGGCTGGAGCGAGCTCGACTGGGTGGTCGAGCACCACCGCCCGGCCGGGGACGCCTTCCTGGCCTGGTGCCGCCGCCACCCCCGCGCCGCCGGGTCGCTCGTCCGCCGCCCGGGCGCGCTCGCCTGGGCGGGGACGCACCCGTACGCCGGCGCCGGCGAGCTGAGCCGCCCCGGCTACTGAGCGACGGGCGCGATGGTATAGGACGTCCATGACGCCCTCCGCCGCGCGCCCCGTCCGCGCCCCCCGCCTCGCCGCCGCCCTCGCCGCCGTCGCCGCCCTCGCGCTCCTCCGCCCGGCGAGCGCCCGGGCGGCGCCGCCCGCGACCGTCCTCCACGAGCTCGACTCGGCGCTCCAGGACGTGGTGGCGCGCGTCTCCCCCTCGGTGGTCCAGATCCAGGTCTCGGGCTTCGGCCCGCTCGAGGCGCCCGGCCGCGCCGACACCTCGGTCATGGTCCGCCGGCACGTCGTCGGCTCGGGGGTGATCGTCGATCCGGACGGCTACATCGTCACCAACCAGCACGTGGTGCGGGGCGCGCGGCGCATCCGCGTCGAGCTGCCGGCGCCCCCCACCGACTCCCCGCTCCGCGCCGGGACGGCGCCGCCGCGCCTCTACGAGGCCCGGGTGGTCGGCGCGCACGACGAGACCGACCTCGCGGTGCTGAAGATCGAGGCGAAGGGGCTCCCGGCGCTCCGGCTCGCGACCCAGACGGCGCTCCGCGAGGGGCAGATCGTCTTCGCGATCGGCAGCCCGGAGGGGCTCGCCAGCACCGCCACCATGGGGGTGATCAGCTCGGTGGCCCGCCAGGCCGACTTCTCGATCCCCATGCTCTTCATCCAGACCGACGCCCCCATCAACCCGGGGAACAGCGGCGGACCGCTGGTGAACACCGCCGGCGAGGTGGTCGGGATCAACACCTTCATCTTCACCCAGAGCGGCGGCAGCCAGGGGCTCGGCTTCGCCATCCCGGCCGGCGTGGTGGAGTTCGTCTACCAGAGCCTGCGGGCCACCGGCCGGGTCGACCGGGTCGAGATCGGGGTCTCGGTCCGGTCGATCACCCCGCCGCTCGCCGCCGGCCTCGGCCTCCCGGTGGACTACGGGGTGCTGGTCCAGGACGTCTCGCCCGACGGGCCGGCGGCCCGCGCCGGCGTCCAGCCGGACGACGTGATCGAGGCGGTCGACGGCCGCCCGATCCACTCGCTGCCGGCGCTGGCCACCGCCCTCTACCAGCACCGGCCGGGCGAGCCGGTCCGGGTCCGGATCCGGCGCGACGGCGGGACCCGCGACCTCTCGATCACCGGCGCCGCCGGCCACCCCCACGACCAGCTCGCCTCGCTCGGCGACCCGGCCAAGAACCTCGTCCCCCGGCTGGGCATCGTCGGGGTGACGATCGACGACCGGCTGCGCGCGGCGATCGGCGGCCTGCGCGCCCCCACCGGGGTGATCGTGGCGGCGCTCACCGCCGATCCGTCGGCCTCCGACACCGGGCTCCAGGTCGGCGACGTGATCCACGAGCTGAACCGGATCCCGGTCCAGTCGCTCGACGACCTGCGCGCCGCGCTGGCGCCGCTCGGCGAGGGGGCGCCGGTGGTGCTCCGGATCGAGCGGCAGCGGACCCTCCAGTACCTGGACTTCGAGCTCGAGTCGGACCGGCCGCGGTGACGGCGGGCGCGGCCGGCGCGAGCGGGCTCGGGCGGGGTCGGGCGGCCCTCCTGGCGGTGGCGGCCGGCACCTCGGTCGCCAACATCTACTACGCGCAGCCGCTCCTCCCGACGATCGGGCGCGACCTCGGGCTCGCGGCGCGCGACGTGGGGCTGGTGGCCACCGTCACCCAGGTCGGCTTCGGCCTGGGGCTCTTCCTCTTCGTGCCGCTCGGCGACGCCCTGGAGCGGCGCGGCCTGATGCTCCGCCTCCTCGGCGGCGCGACCGTGGCGCTCGGCGCGGCCGCCCTCGCGCCCGGGCTGCCGGCGCTGCTCGCCGCGAGCTTCGCGGTCGGGCTCACCTCGGTCCTCCCCCAGGTCGCGGTCCCGCTCGCCGCCCACCTGGCCCGGCCCGAGGAGCGCGGCCGGGCGGTCGGCGCGGTGATGACCGGGATCCTGGTCGGCATCCTCCTCGCCCGGACCGTCGCCGGGATCGTCGGCGCCCACCTCGGCTGGCGCGCGGTCTTCCTTTTCGCGGCGGGCGCCATGGTCCTCCTCGCCGCCCTGCTCCGCGCCCTCCTGCCGCCCAGCCCGCCCGACGAGCGGCTGGCCTGGGGCGAGCTCATGCGCTCGCTCGCGCTCCTGCCGGCGCGCGAGCCGGCCCTGCTCGAGGCGGCGCTGCTCGGCGCCGCCGGGATGGCGACCTTCAGCGCCTTCTGGGCCACCCTCGCCTTCCGGCTCGAGGCGGCGCCCCACCACCTCGGCCCGGAGGGCGCGGGGCTCTTCGGCCTCTTCGGCGTCGCCGGGGCGCTCGCCGCCGGGGCGGCCGGCCGGCTCGCCGACCGGCGCTCGCCGCGCGACGTCGGGGGGGTCTTCCTCGCCCTGTCGGCCCTCTCCTGGCTCCCGCTGCTGCTCCTCGACGGCTCGCTCGCCGGGCTCGCCGCGGGGACGGTCCTCCTCGACCTCGGCGTCCAGGGGAGCCACGTCTCGAACCTGGCCCGGGTCCACGCCATGGCCGGGCCGGAGCGGAGCCGCCGCAACACCGTCTACATGGTCGCCTACTTCGCCGGCGGCGCCGTCGGCACCGCGCTCGGCACCCTCGCCTTCGACCGGGCCGGCTGGCCGGGGGTGGCGGCGGTGGGCGCGGGGATGCCCGCGGCCGGGTTCGCGCTCTGGCTGGCCGCAAGGCGCCGATTTTCGAGGTGATCCGGCGGCGCGGTCCCCCGCCCGGCCCGCCGCCCGCCCGCGCGGGCGCGCAACCGGCGCGGCGGGGCGGGGTTGATGCGGGCGACGGTCCCCGAACGAAAGGAAGCGCACCATGAAGACCAGGATCCTCCTCTCCGCCGGCCTCGTGGCCGGCGCCCTCCTCGGCTGCGGACAGACCAGCGGCGGCGCGAACCCGTTCGTCGCCGCGACGCCCGACGCGGCCGGCCTCACCCTCGAGACCAGCGGCACGGACGAGTCGCTCGTCGCCGCCGGCGCCACGAGCCCGCTGGCGCTGACCGAGGCCGTCGCCACCGGCGCCACCACCTGCGCGCCCTACCAGGACCTCTGCAACATCCACCGGGTGATCTCCGGGCTGAACGGCTTCACCGAGGAGCTGCTCGACCAGGTCCAGGCGCTCGCCGCCCTCCCGCCGACGGTCGTCTCCCCGACCGAGGAGCTCTTCGGCCCGGTGAACCTCCCGGCGACCAACCCCGTCGCCACCTTCCGGCTGACCGTCGTCGAGGAGACGCCGATGGCCGCCGCCGCCGCGACGCCCGAGGGGACCTTCCGCTGGAAGCTCGAGGGGAAGCCGCTCGGCGCGCCCGACACGAGCTACGCCATCCTCGCCGCCGGCGTCATGCACCGCGCCCCGACCGATCTCGTCCACCGGGGCCACGGCGTCATCGGCGTCGACCTCGACGCCCTCACCGCGCTCAACCCGGCGCCGGTCACCAGCGCCTCGCCGTTCGGCGACGCGGCCGGCAAGCTCCTCATCGGCTACCGCCACACCGGCGTCGCCAAGTCGGTGGTCTACTTCCTCTCGAACTTCACGCCCGACCAGGCGACGCAGCCGGCGCTCGCCGACGCCTACGTCGCCGGCTGGAAGGACGCGCTCGGCGAGGCGCGCGTCCGCATCGCCAGCGTGGGCGAGTACGTGCCCCCGGCGACCGGGACGACCGACGCCGGCAAGGAGCTGATCGAGGCGCGCGCCCGCTGGCTGCCGGGCGTCGGCGGGCGGGCGCTCGTCGCGGTGGCCGGCGGCGACGTGCCCTCCTACGGGGTCGACTTCTTCCTCGGCGTCTCCTGCTACGACAAGGCCGAGGCCCAGCTCTACCGCGGCTGGTTCGGCTGCAAGCTCGGGATGGGCTGCACCCTGGTGCCGGGCATGCCGGCCGGCTGGGACGTCGGCGCGCCGACCGCCTGCCTCGCCGGCACCGAGCTCCCTTACGACGACGCCACGCCGCCGCCGGCGCCGGCGACCGACGCGACGACCAACGCGAGCCCGCCGCAGGGCGCGCCGACCGGGATGGGCGCCGCCGACGCCCCGCCGGCCGGGATGGCGGCCGTGGCGTTCTAGCGGCCGGCCGCCGCGCTCCCGACGCCCCGCGCCCCCCGGCGCGGGGCGTCTTCCGTTCCTCCGGGGGCGCGCCCGCGCCCCGGCCAGGCGCCGCCTCCGACCCGTCACCTCGGTGACGCGAAGTCGAGCGGCGCCGCTCCTATCCTCCACGCATGGTCATTTCCCGCGGCGCGCCCCTCGCCGGCGCGCTCCTCCTCGCCGCCGGCGCCGCGGCCGGCCCGGCCCGCGCCGCCGACCCGGTGGTGCTGAAGCTCGGCACCCTCGCCCCGGCCGGCTCGGCCTGGCACGAGCTGCTGCAGGAGCTGGCGCGCCGCTGGGAGGTCGAGAGCGGCGGCCGGGTGCGGCTCCGGGTCTACCCGGGGGGCGTCCAGGGGAGCGAGGGGGAGATGATCCGGAAGCTGGAGATCGGCCAGCTCCAGGCGGTGGCCATCACCGACATCGGGATGCACGACATCCTCCCCGAGCCGCAGGCGCTCTCCACCCCGATGCTCTTCGACGACGCGGCCGAGCTCGGCTGCACCCTCGACCGCGTCGCCGCGCCGCTCGCCGCCGCCCTGGCCCGCCACGGCTACGTCGTCCTCCAGTGGAGCCGCGTCGGCGCCGCCTCGTTCTTCTGCACCGGCCCGGTGGCCACCCCCGACGCGCTCGGCGCGCGCCGCCTCTTCGCCTGGGAGGGGGACCCGGCCACCGTGGACGCCTGGCGCGCCATCGGCTTCCGCCCCGTGGTCCTCTCCTCCACCGACCTCCTCCCCGCGCTCGAGACCGGGATGGTCGACTGCGTCGGGAACGTCCCCCTCTACATGCTCACCACCGGCGCCTTCCAGAAGGCCCGCTACCTCGTCGACCTCCCCTGGAGCTGGCTGCTCGCCGGCACCCTGGTCCGGGCCGACGCCTGGGAGCGGGTCCCGCCGGAGCTGCGCCCCCGCCTCGCCGCGATCGCCCGCGAGCTCGGGCTCCGGATCGACCAGGCCGTCCGGCGGCTCGACGAGGAGGCGGTGGCGGCGATGCGGCGGCGCGGGCTGCAGCTGGTCGAGGTCGACCGGGAGGCCTGGCGCGACCGGCTGGTGCGGAGCTGGCCCGCGCTCCGGGGCGCCGCCGTCCCGGCGCCCTTCTTCGACGAGGTGGTCGCCGCGCGCGACGCCTGCCGGGCCGCGGCGGCGCGCTGACCGGGCCGGGGCCGCCCGCGCCTCACGGCAGGAGCGCGAAGCAGAGGCCGACGACCAGGGTCGGGCCGAGCCCCCCGGCGAGGAGGCCGAGCGGCGAGACGCCGTCGGGGAAGTGGCGCGCCAGGACCGCCTGGCCGGCCGGGTTGGGCGCGTTGGCGATCACCGTGAGCCCTCCCCCGGTCACCGCGCCGGCCACCAGCGCGAGCCGGAGCGCCGGGTCGAAGCCCGGGACGAGCGCCGCGAGGTAGGTGATCGCCGCGTTGTCGTTGAAGGCCGTGAGGAGGGTGGCCCCCGCCCCGACCTGGAGCGGCCCGAGCCGGGCCAGCACCGGCCCGAGCCACCAGCGCTGGAAGGCGCCGTGGACCACCAGCCCGGCGAGGAAGAGGCCGACGAGCAGCGGCGGGCGGAGGTCGAGCCGCCGCTGGTGGGGAGCGGTCGCCCGCTGGAAGGCGAGGAAGAGGAGGAAGCCGCCGACGACCAGCGCCGGCGTGTGGGCCGCCGCCACGGTGAACGCCAGGAAGGCGAGGTGGATGGCGGCGATCGCCGCCGGCGGCCGCGGCGCCCCCCGGTCCGCACCCGCCGGCTCCGGGCCGGGCTCGCCGGCCGCCCCCGCCTCCGCCCCGCCGGAGCGCGCCCCCAGCCCCGCGAGCTCGCGCCGGAAGACGAGCCCGACCAGGGCGTTCGAGAGGAGGATCCCGATCGCCGCCTTCCAGCCGAGGTGGGAGAGCACGTAGGGCGTGTCCCAGCCGAAGCGCCCCGCCACCATGAGGACCGGGGGCGCGGCGAAGCTGGTGAGGGTCCCGCCGACCGAGACGTCGACGAAGAGGAGCCCGAGCGTCGCGTGGCGGAGCGCCCGGGACGGGCCGCGATCGAGGACCCGGCGCCCGAGCAGCAGCGCCGAGATCACCATCGCCGCCGGCTCGGTGACGAGGGAGCCCAGGAGCGGGCCCAGGCTCAGGGTGACGAACCACCAGGCGGCGGGGGAGCCGCCGCCGAGCCGCGCCACCCGGCCGAGCGCCGCCTCCGCGGCGCCGAGCACCGGCCCGGTCGAGGCGATGGCCATCACCGCGACGACGAAGATCGGCTCGGCGAAGTCGAGCCCGTCCAGGAAGGCCCCGGCGGCGCGCGAGCCGCGGGCCGCGGCGATGGCGAGGAGGAGCGGCACCGCCCAGAGGCCGAAGACCACCTCGACCTCGCCGAGGAGCCGGAGGAGCTCCACCCGCGCGCTGTGGAGCCGCGCGCCCCGCCGCGCCGCCAGCCGGGCGTCGAGCCGGCGGGCCGCGGCGGCCAGGGCCGGGGCGGCGAAGGTGTGGAGGATCGCGAGGAGGAAGAGCGCCGTCGCGACCAGATCGAGCGGCTCGGCCCCGGCGTGCGCCGCGAGCAGCGCGCCGAGCGGGCGGCCGGCGCCGGCGGCGGCGCCGGTCGGGGCCGCGAGGACCGCCGCGAGCGGGGGCGCCGGGATCACCGCGCGAGTCTACCCGGCGCTCCGGGCGCCGCCAGCTCGAGGCGCCCGCGCCCGCCCGGCGAGATTCCCCGCGCGCCGCGCGGCCGCGCGCGCTAGCATCCCCGCCATGAGCCTCTTCGACGTGGCGGGCGGCCTCTTCCTGGTCCGGTACGACGACCCGGAGGCGCTCTCCCCCGAGCGGCAGCGCGAGCTGGAGGCGGCCCTGCGCGCCGCCTCGGCGGCCGGGCCGGTCGGGATCGTCTTCCTGGTCGGCGCCGGGGTCCGGACCGTCGACCCCGCGGTCCCGCAGTACTGGCTCGGGCTCACCGGCGACCCCGGGATCCGGATCGCCGCGATGGCCATCGTCACCCCCCACCCGGCGGTCTCGATCGCGACCCGCGGCTTCAGCGTCGCCAACACCCTCCGCGACCGGTCGCTCGACGTGAAGCCCTTCGCCGACGAGGCGGCGGCGCGCGCCTGGGTGGCCGAGCGCGTGGCCGCCGCGCGGCCGGGGTGAGCGCGGGACCCCGGGGGCGACGCCCATGGTCGCTCCTCGAGCTGCCGGCGCGCCCCGGCGGATGACGCCCG
>JAJXSQ010000067.1 GCA_021784495.1 Myxococcales bacterium
GAGCGGGTCACCGGACCCGGCCTCGGCGCCGCCATCACCCGGGTCTTCCTCGCCGAGAGCTTCGAGGGGGGACGCCACGCCGCCCGCGTCGCGAAGGTGGACGCGCTCGACCGGCGGTGATCCCAGGAGCCGCCGCGCCGCCGCGCACGGCCCGCGGCGCCGTGACGCGGCTGTCGGAGGATCCACCTACGCAGGGTCGGCCACGATCCGATGGTCCGGGTCTGCCCGTCCGCCTAGATCGACGCCAGGGAAGATCGGGCCGAGGGCCCGGAGGAGCTGGCGATGGCGCAGAAGAAGAATGGTCGAACCCGTCCGCAGGTCCTCGTCCAGCTGGGCGGCAGGATCCGCGAGGAGCGGCGGCGCCGGGGGCTGACGCAGGAGGCGCTCGCCGGCGCGCTCGACCTGTCGATCGCCTACGTGAGCCTGATCGAGCGAGGAGGCCGGAATCCGCCCTACACGACGGTGATGGCCATCGCGCGGGCGCTGTCGGTTCCGCCGGCTCGCCTGGTCGCCGAGGGCTGAGCCGGGCGTCAGCCGGCGGCCAGCCGGGCCACGCTCGGCGGCAGGTCGAGCGTGCCGGCGATCGCCCGCCGGAAGGCGTCGCGCGCCTCGCCCACGAGCTGGTGCGCCTCGATCGAGGACAGGCGCCGCGCCCGCACCTGGATCCGGAGCTGCCGGCGGAGCTTCTCGGCCATCGACAGGTTGCGCTCGCCGGTGGCGTCGGCGCGCGCCGCCTGGCAGCGGGGCCCGTCGGCGAGCAGGCCGAGGATCGCCCGCACCGCGAGCTCGTTCGTCTCGGCGACCAGGTCCTCCTCGAGCGGCAGGCTGCGCTCGCGCGCGAGCGCGAGGCGCGAGAGGTGCTGGAAGCGGCGGGCCTTGGCGCTCATGACCAGCGTCCGGAAGAGCTGGCGCGACACGCCGAAGGGGAGGACGGAGGCGTGGGGGAGCGCCCGGCGCAGGAAGGCGTCGTGGTAGCGCGTGGCGCTGGTCGCGATCTGCCGCGCGAGGAGCGACAGCGAGGGATCGAGCCGCTGGTCGTAGCGGAGCTCCCAGTACGCGTGGCGGGTCCGCGCCTTGTGGAAGGAGGAGACGGTCTTCCAGGGCACGTAGTAGTTGTGGGCGACGGTGTCGGCCGCGAGGTGCGCCAGGAATCCCCAGGCGAAGGCCTTCTCCGCGCCGGGGCGCGCCTCGTCGAGCACGTTGAAGCCGACCTTCCAGTTGTGGCAGTGGTGGACGAACCGGGCCATGTTCTTCCCGACGACGATGTCGGCGGCGAGCGAGCCGTAGAGGAACTCGTTCCCGAAGTCCCCCAGCATGGTCCGGATGGGACCGGGCACGGCGCCGAGCTCGGCCAGCGCCTGGGCGGAGAAGCTCAGGTGGGCGAGCGGGCCCCAGGCGAGCGCCGGCGACGGCCAGAGCAGGACGGCGAGGGCCGCGGCGGCGAGGGCGAAGCCGGCGAGCGCGCGGCGTGGCGTCATGGCTCGCGGGATTGTAGGTTCGAGCGCGGGGGGGCCGCAACGAGACCGGCCCCCCGGGGAGCCGACGGTGGACGACGAGCGGGGACGGGCGGTGCGGGAGCTGGCATGGGAGGCGGTGCGCCACCTGCGGTGGCTCGCGGACGCGGGGATGCGGGAGATCCCGACCCCGGCGGTCGCCCCGGGCGCGCACCCCCCGGCGCGGGCGCCCTCCGCGCCTCCAGCTGGGGATGCCGCCCCCGGTTACCGCACCTCGGACCGGGGCTGCGGCAGCGAGCCGCTCCTCGCCATCCGCGCGGAGCTGGGGGAGTGCGCGCGCTGCCCGCTCGGGGCGGGCCGGACGAAGCTCGTCTTCGGGACCGGGAACCCGACGGCCCGGCTGATGTTCGTGGGGGAGGGGCCGGGCGCGGACGAGGACCGGGAGGGCGAGCCCTTCGTCGGCAAGGCGGGCCAGCTGCTCACGCGGATGATCGAGGCGATGGGCCTTGCCCGCGGCGACGTCTACATCGCGAACGTGGTGAAGTGCCGGCCTCCCGGGAACCGGAACCCGGAGCCGGCCGAGATCGAGGCCTGCGAGCCGTTCCTCCGGCGGCAGATCGAGGCGGTGGGGCCGGAGGTGATCGTCGCGCTCGGCAAGTTCGCCGCGCAGACGCTCCTCCGGACGACCACCCCCATCACCCGGCTCCGCGGGCAGTGGGCCAGGTACGGCGGCGTGAAGCTCATGCCGACCTTCCACCCGGCCTACCTGCTCCGGAGCCCGGAGGAGAAGCGGAAGGCCTGGGAGGACCTGCAGCTCGTCATGAAGGAGCTCGGCCCGGCGGGAACGCGGTAGCGCCGAGCGACCTGGGCCGAGGCGCCCCGGGTGGGGCGCACGACGGCGCTTGGAGCTTCCCCGGCGCGCGCCTATCCTCCGTGGGCGGCGCGCGGCGATCCAGGGATCGACGCGGCGAAGACCGACAGGAGATCTCGGCGCATGGGTGGACGCGAGGTGGTGATCGTCGGCGCGGCGCGAACCCCGATCGGCAGCTTCCTCGGCTCGCTGGCGACGCTCCCCGCGCCCCGGCTCGGCGCGGTGGCGATCCGGGCGGCGCTGGAGCGGGCGGGGGTCGCGCCCGGCTCCGTCGACGAGGTGGTGATGGGGAACGTGCTCCAGGCGGGCGTCGGACAGGCGCCGGCCCGGCAGGCGGCCCTCTTCGGCGGGCTCCCCGAGAGCACCCCGGCCTGGACCCTCAACAAGGTCTGCGGCTCCGGGCTCAAGGCGGTGATCGCCGGCGCCCAGGCGATCGCCCTCGGCGACGCCGAGGTGATCGTCGCCGGCGGGATGGAGTCGATGTCCCTCGCCCCGTACTACGACCGGGCGACGCGCGCGGGCGCGAGGATGGGGAACGTCGAGCTCGTGGACGGGCTGATCCACGACGGGCTCTGGGACGTCTACGGGCAGGTCCACATGGGGGTGTGCGCCGAGCACTGCGCCACCACCCAGGGGATCGATCGCGCGGCGCAGGACGCGTTCGCGATCGAGTCGACCCGCCGGGCCATCGCCGCGGCCGGCGCCGGCGCCTTCCGGGCGGAGATCGCCCCGGTCGAGATCGAGGGGAAGCGCGGCGAGAAGACGGTCGTGGCCGAGGACGACGGCCCGAAGGGCGCCCGGCCGGAGAAGATCCCGACCCTGCGGCCGGTCTTCAAGAAGGACGGCACCGTGACCGCCGCCAACGCGTCCTCGATCAGCGACGGCGCGGCGGCGCTGGTCCTCATGACCGGGGAGCGGGCGGCGCGGGAGGGCCGGCCGGTCCTCGCCCGGATCACCGGCTGGGGCGGGGCCGCCCGGGCGCCGATCGAGTTCACCATCGCCCCGGCCGACGCCATCCGGGCGACGCTGGGGCGGGCGGGGCTCGCCACCGGCGACGTCGACCTGTGGGAGATCAACGAGGCCTTCGCCGTCGTCGCGGTGGCCAACGACCGCCTCCTCGGGCTCGACCCGGCGACGGTCAACGTCCGCGGGGGGGCGGTGGTGCTCGGGCACCCCATCGGCGCCTCCGGCGCGCGGATCCTGGTCACCCTGCTCCACGCGATGAGGGACCTGGGGAAGCGGCGCGGGTGCGCGTCGCTCTGCATCGGCGGCGGCGAGGCGGTGGCCCTCCTCGTCGAGCGGCCGTGAGGGAGGCCCGGTGAACAAGCTCGTCGAATCGGCGGACGCGGCCGTCGCCGACATCGGCGACGGGGCGACGGTGATGGTGGGCGGGTTCGGGCTCTGCGGCAACCCGGAGAACCTGATCGCGGCCCTCCACCGGCGCGGGACGAAGGGGCTCACCGTCATCTCCAACAACTGCGGCACGACCGATCTCGGCCTCGGCCCGCTCCTCCTCTCCCGGCAGATCCGGAAGATCGTCGCGAGCTACGTCGGCGAGAACAAGGAGTTCGAGCGCCAGTACCTCTCGCGGGAGCTCGAGGTCGAGCTCGTCCCCCAGGGGACCCTCGCCGAGCGGATCCGCGCCGGCGGCGCCGGGATCGCCGGCTTCTACACCGCGACCGGCGTCGGCACGCAGGTCGCCGAGGGGAAGGAGACCCGGACGATCGGCGGCCGGGAGTACCTCCTCGAGCTGCCGCTCACCGCCGACTTCGCCCTGGTCCACGCCCGCCGGGCCGACGTCCACGGCAACCTCGTCTTCCGGATGACCGCGCGCAACTTCAACCCGGTCATGGCCACGGCCGCCCGCACCACCATCGCCGAGGCGGAGGAGGTCGTGGCCGCCGGGGAGCTCGACCCGGACCGGATCCACACGCCGGGCATCTTCGTCCAGCGGCTGGTGCGCGGCGCCGGGTACCGGAAGTGGATCGAGCGGCGCACCGTCCGACCGCGGTCCGGGGAGGGGCGCTGAGATGCCGCTGACGCGCGACGAGATCGCCGGCCGGGTGGCGCGGGAGCTCCGCGACGGCTTCTACGTGAACCTCGGGATCGGGATGCCGACGCTGGTGGCCAACCACGTCCCCCCGGGGATCGAGGTGGTCCTCCAGTCGGAGAACGGCATCCTCGGCGTCGGCCCCTACCCGGTCGACGGGGAGGAGGACGCCGACCTGATCAACGCCGGGAAGGAGACGGTCACCGTCCTCCCCGGCGCCGCCTACTTCTCCTCCGCCGACTCGTTCGCGATGATCCGGGGAGGGCACATCGACCTCGCGATCCTGGGCGCCCTCGAGGTCTCGGAGGAGGGCGACCTCGCCAACTGGCTCGTGCCGGGGAAGATGGTGAAGGGCATGGGCGGTGGGATGGACCTCGTCGCCGGCGCGCGCCGCGTGGTGGTGACGATGGACCACGCCACCCGGGACGGGAAGCCGAAGATCCTCCGGCGGTGCTCGCTCCCGCTCACCGGTCGGCGCTGCGTCTCGGCCGTCTGCACCGATCGCGCCTGGCTCGACGTCACGCCCGGGGGGCTGGTCCTGCGCGAGCTCGCGCCCGGCGAGACGGTCGAGTCGGTCCAGGCGCTCACCGAGCCGCGCCTCGCGGTGGCGCCGGATCTCCGCACCATGGCGGCGTAGCCGGGCCCCCGCCGCCGCGGAGCCGGAGCCCCCCTGCCCACCCCGCTCGTCACCCTCACCACCGACTACGGCGCCGGCTCCGGGTACCCGGCGCAGCTGAAGGGCGTGCTGCTCTCCGCGGTCCCCGACGCCCGGATCGTCGACGTCTCCCACGGCGTGCCGCCCTACGACCTGCTCGCCGGCGCGCTCCTCCTCGAGGCCTGCGTCCCGTGGTTCCCCCGCCAGGCGGTCCACCTGGCGGTGGTCGACCCCGGGGTGGGCACGAGCCGCCGCGCGATCTGCGTCGTCGATCCCGAGGGGCGCACGCTGGTCGGCCCCGACAACGGGCTCTTCACCCCCTTCCTCCGGGAGGGCGCGCGCGTCTACGAGCTCTCCGCGCCGGCCGTCGTGCCGCCGCCGCGCGGGGCGACCTTCCACGGGCGCGACCTCTTCGCGCCGGTCGCGGCGCGCCTCCTCGCCGGCCTCGCCCCCGAGCGGCTCGGCCCCCTGGTCCCCGACCCGGTCCGCCTCGACTGGCCGGCGGCCGAGCGGCTCGCGGGGGAGATCCGCGGGGTCACGCTGGCGGCCGATCCCTTCGGGAACCTGGTGACGAGCGTGCGCGAGGCCGATCTCGCCGGGGTGCAGGTCCGCGCGGCGCTCTGCGACGGGCGCCAGGCCCGGTGGGTCCGGACCTTCGCCGACGGCGCGCCGGGGGAGCTGCTCGCCCTGGTGGGCGGCGGCGGGCGGGTGGAGATCGCGGTCCGGGAGGGGAGCGCCGCCGCGCACCTCCACCGCTGGCGCGGCGTGGAGGTCCGGCTCCTCCTCGGGGCGCCCCCCGCGCTTGGCGGGCCCGGGAGCCCCTGCTAGAGTCCCTCCCGGCTCCATGGCGACGACCGGGGACAAGCGCCGCGCGCCGAGGCTGCACCACGAGATCCCGGTCTCCTACCGATCGGTCGGGAGCTTCCTCTCCGACTGGGCCACCGACATCAGCCAGGGCGGCCTCTTCATCAACACCCGCGCCCCCCTGCCGATCGGGACCCCGGTCCGGATCCTGATCCAGCTCCCCGGGGAGCCGCGCGCGGCCGAGCTCGACGGCACCGTCACCCGGATCGCCACCTCGCCCCCGGGCGCCGGAGGGGATCGGGGCATGGCGGTCCAGTTCACCGGGGTGCGCGAGGAGCGGCGCGCCGAGCTGGAGCGGTTCGTCGCCCGCCTCCGGCGCGACCTCGACGAGCCCTGACGGCCGATGCGCGTGGAGCTCCGGATCGAGGACCTCGCGCCGGGCGGCGAGGGGATCGGCCGATCCGGCGGGCGGGCGATCTTCGTCCCGTTCACCGCGCCCGGGGACCTGGTGGCGGTCGAGCTGCCGCCGGGCGACGGCGCGGTCCACGTCGAGGGGAGCGCGCTCCTCGCGGCCGGTCCGGTCCGGGTCGAGCCGCCGTGCCGCCACTTCGGGCCAGAGGGCGATCGCTGCGGCGGCTGCGAGTGGATGCACGCCAGCGCGCTCTCCCAGCTCGCCGCCAAGGGGCGGACGCTGCGCGAGGCGCTCCGCAAGATCGGCCGGCTCGAGCCGGGGGACTACCCGTGGCTCCCCCCGCTGCCGTCGCCGGCGCCCCTCGGCTACCGCGCCCGCGCGCGCTTCCACCTCGACCGGCGCGGGCGGCGGCTCGTCTTCTTCGAGCGCCGCTCCCACCGGCCGGTGCCGGTCGAGCGCTGCCACCTCCTCGCGCCGGGGCTCGAGGCGCTCCGGGCGGCGCTCGGTCCGGCGCTCGTCGACGCCGGCCTCTCACCGGTGGCGGTCGCCGTCGCCTGGTCGGAGCTCGAGGGCAGGGGCGCCGCCCACCTGCGGCTCGCGGCGGCGGGGGCGGCGGCGCGGGCGCGGGCGGAGGCGCTCCTCCGCTCGGTCGACCGGCTCGCCGGGCTGGTGGTCGAGGCGGAGGGAGGCGCGGCCTTCACGGTGGGAGACCCCGTCCTCCGGCTGGAGCGCACCCCCGGGGCGGCCGGCGGCGGCGTCTGCCGGACGCGGCCCGACGTCTTCCAGCAGGCCAACCGCGAGGGGAACGCGCTGCTCGTCGCCGCGGCGCTCGACCTGCTCGCGCCGGACGGGGCCGAGGTGCTGGAGCTCTTCTGCGGCGCGGGGAACTTCACCGGACCGCTCGCCCGCCGGGCGCGCGGGGTCGCGGCGGTCGAGGCGCAGGGGCCGGCGCTCGACCTCGCGCGGGCCGATCTGGAGGGGACGCCGGTCCGCTTCTTCGCCGGCGACGCGCTCACCGTCGCCCGCGCCCTGGCGCGCGAGCGGGCGCGCGCCCCTCGCGGCTTCGACGCGGTGCTCCTCGACCCTCCCCGCGAGGGGGCGAAGGGGATCGGCGCCGTGCTCCGGGACCTCGGGGTCGATCGGGCCGTCTACGTCTCCTGCGACCCGGCGACGCTGGCGCGCGACGTGCGCGGGTGCGTCGACCTCGGCTTCAGGATCGGCGGCGTCCAGGCGATCGACCTCTTCCCCCAGACCCACCACGTCGAGGCGATCGTGCTCCTGGTCGCCGGTGTCGCTGCGTCAACGGACCGCAGAACTGCCTAGATCCGGGGCCTAAGATCGGGCCATCGCCTCTTCGACCGCAAGGGGCCGCCCGGTGAGGGGACCGGGGCGGCCGTTCGGGCTCCCTCCGCGCATCGCCATCGGCTTTGCGAGCGCGATCGCGTTCCTCCTCGCGACCGTGGCGGTCACCGTCCTCCTGGAGCGGGCCCGCGACGACGAGGCGCGGCAGGTGACGGTGGCGGCCCAGGCGATGCTGGCGCTCCAGGACCTGGAGATCTCCCTCCGGATCGTCTCCGCCGCGGCCGACTCCCACCTCGACCGGAGCGCCGGGCGCGAGCTCGCCCTCGCCGAGCAGGCGATCGCCCGGATCGACGCGGACCTGGGTCGGGTCGGCCTGCTGCTCTCCGCCGGCGAGGGACAGCGCGCGCGGCTGGCGCGGCTCGATCCCATCGCCCGCCAGATCGGCCGGGCGGCGCGCGCCTCCCTCGGCCTGCCGGCCTCCGCGCAGGCGGGCGAGGGTCGGCCCGGGGCGCCTCCCGCGGGAGGGGAGGCGATCGACCAGGCGACGAGGCTCCTCGGCGAGATCGAGCAGGTCGAGGAGGCCGCGATGCAGGCGCGGGAGGCCTCCTGGCGGCGCGCCGCGGCGATCGGCGCCGGCGTCTTCATCGGCGCCGCCGTGGTCCTGCTCGCGCTCGTGCTGCGCGCCGTGCGGATGGTGGTCCTGGAGATCCGGACCCGGGAGCGGCTCGGCGCCGAGCTCGCCGACATGGTCGAGCACCAGCGACAGCTCATGGCCATCGTCGGCCACGACCTCCGGAGCCCGCTCGCCACCATCCACGCGACCGCCGCGTTCCTCGACCGGGCGCGGGACCTCGATCCCGCGCGCCGCGCCGACGCGCGCCGGATCCTGGCCACGGCGCGGCGGATGGACCGGCTGATCCGCGATCTGCTCGACGTCTCCCGGGTCCGCGCCGGCGGCGGGATCCCCGTCCAGCCCGCCCCCGCGGACCTGCTCGAGATCTGCGGGAAGGCGATCGCCGACCTCGGCGCCGAGGCGGAGGAGCGGGTGGTCGTCTGCGGGCGCGGCGACACCGCCGGCGAGTGGGATCCGGGCCGGCTGGAGCAGATCGCGGCCAACCTGGTCTCGAACGCGCTGAAGTACGGGCCGTCGGACCGGCCCATCCGGATCGAGGCGGACGGGGAGAGCGGCGAGGAGGTGCGGCTCACGGTCCACGACGAGGGCGGCTCGATCGACCCGGCGCAGCGCGAGGAGATCTTCCGCCCCTTCATCCGGGGGCGGGCGGGCGACGCGGAGGAGCAGCGCTCCTCGGGGCTCGGGCTCTTCGTGGTGCGGCGCATCGCCGAGGCGCACGGGGGGCGGGTCGAGGTCGACTCCGACCCGGCGCGCGGGACCACCTTCACGGTGCGCCTCCCGCGCCGCGCCGGGGCCGCGCCCGCCTGAGCCGCGGCTCGGGCGGGCGGGGCGCGCCGGCGCTACACTCGG
>JAJXSQ010000068.1 GCA_021784495.1 Myxococcales bacterium
ACGCGGGCGCGGGAGGCGAGCTCGAAGAAGAAGTCGGGCATGAAGCGCCCGTAGCGCCAGGACGCGTCGAGCTCGCCCGCCCCCATGAGCCGCGCCCGGCCGCTGTCCGGGCTGTCGAACTCCACGACCTCGCTCCCCCCGGCGACGAGCGCCGCGCGGAGCCGGTCGACGAGCTGCACGAGGAGCCGGCCGGAGCCGTAGATCCCCTCCACCACCACGAAGGTGCCGCGTCTCATCGTTCCCCTCCTCCGCGTGGCCGGCGCCCGCGGCGCCGCCAGGCCGTCAGATGATCGCCGCCAGCGCCTCGGCGGTCCGGGTCCGCCGCTCCCGCTCGATCGCGCGCGGGTCGACCTCGACGAACTTCTCGTCGGGGGTCACCTTGAAGAGCGGCTGGCCCTTCTGGACGATCGTCCCCTCCCCGCCCTGGATGACGATCCGGTCGATCGTCCCGGCGAAGGTGGCGCGGACGGTGTTGAACATCTTCATGACCTCGACGACGTACAGGGGCTGCCCCTTCTCGAAGTGCATCCCCTCGTGGACGAAGCGGGGGCGCCCCGGCGCCTCCTGGCCGTAATACATCCCGCCGCAGATCGCCACGATCTCGTCGGCCTTGGTCGCCGGCGGGGGGACGAGCACCTTCCGCATCCGGGCCTGCAGGTCGGGATCGGTGAGCGCGGCCGGGATGGTGACCTCGAGGTCCGGCTCGACGCGCAGGTCGTAGAAGCGGGTCCGGTCGGCGACCAGGAAGAGGAGGCCGAGGAGCTCGTTCCCGGCCTCGAAGCCGAGGTGGGCGGCGCGGATCGCCTCCCAGGTCGCGGCGTCGTGGCCGGCGCGGGGCTCCTCGCTCCGGAGGACGGTGTCGAGCTCGCGGAAGTCCTCGGCGGCCAGGCCGAAGGTGGCGCGCAGGCCGGCGTAGAACCGGAGCGCCCGCTGGAGGAGCAGGTGGTCGTGCTCCCAGATCACCTCGGCGGCCGGGGCCCGCGGGTCGTAGGCCATGTTGAGGTAGGCGTAGGTCTCCTCGAGCACCGCCAGCGGGTTGCGCAGCCAGACCAGGCGCCCCCCCTCCATCCGGTGGTTCGCGCGGTTCAGGCTCAGCCAGCCGGCGAGCAGGTGGGGATCCTCGAGGAGCCGCTCCATCGGCCGGGTGATCAGGGTCGCCTTCCGGTCGAGCACCTCGGCGGTCGCGCGGGCGAGCGCGGCGTCCTCCGGCGCCTCGGCGGCGGCGCGGCGCGCGTAGGCGCGCTTCAGCTCGGCGAAGGCGACGGCGAGGTCGAGCCGGTTCGCCTCCTCCTTCAGCTGCCCGACGAGCGTCAGGTAGGGGACCACGAAGCGGGTGGTCGGCTTGGCGAGGACGCTCTGGCCGAGGAACCAGCTGACGAGGCCGTAGTGGAACTCGAGGTTGGTGGCGACGTCGAGCCCCCGCAGGCTGGTGGTCCCGAGCACCCGCGCCAGGGCGCGGTAGCTCTCGAGCCGGCTGTCGCCCCGGGTGAGGAGGAGGGCGATGTTCGAGTCGTAGGCGCCGGCGACCCGGTACCGCATGAACATCCCGGTGTCCGGGTTGGGCAGGCTGATCCCCTGGTCGTCGCGGATCTCCCCCTCCACCGGGCGGGACCAGTAGCGGATCACCCCGCCGGCGTGGGGCGAGAGCGACGCGTCGGTCGCGTTGAGGCGGGCCTCGACCGCGGCCCGGAAGCGCGGCACCCGCTCCGGCCGCGGCAGCCGGTCCTTGTGGCGGGCGATCAGCGCCATCGCCTCGACGAGCGACTCGACGACGAAGGCGTCCGCCGGATCGGCCGGGTTCACGAACCGCAGGCCGTAGCAGAGCTCGGTGACCCGGTGCTCCACCTGGATCCGGGTGTTCACCTCCATGAAGTAGTAGCGGTCGCGATCGACGATGCACTCGAAGGTCGAGGCCGAGTCGAGGCCCACCGCCTGCCCGAAGCGGGCGGCGTCCTCCTCCATGCGCCGGAGGATGGTGAGGTCGGTGGCCAGCGCCCGCGCCTCGGCGGCGCGCCCGGCCGCCTCGGCCTCGGCGATCGCGGCCCCCAGCCCCTCCTGCGTCACCGAGACCTCGAGGAGCTTCTGCTCGTGCATCTGCAGCGAGCAGTCGCGGCCGCCGAGGGCGACGCACCAGCGGCCGTTCCCCACGAGCTGGATCTCGTTGTGGCGGGTCTGCTCGATGTTGAGCTCGACGAGGACGTTCTTGTTGTCGCCGACGCCGGTCGCCTTCACCTCGGCGAGCACCTCGCGCACCATCGCCGGGGCCTCGGCGGCCGCGGCCTCGATCGCCCGGGCGTCGGCCTGCGGCTGGGTGAGGAGCGCGCCCCCGAGGATCCGCTGCCCCTTGCCGCCGCCGCCGCCGATCGCCTTGAGGCGCACCCGGCTCGCCGGGTGCTGGCGGAACATCTCCGCGACCTCGCGCTGGACCTGGGCGCCGAGCTCGTCGACGGTGATCAGGTCGATCCCCTTGGCGTAGGAGGCCATGAGGACGTGGTCGGCGAGCGCCTCCAGCGGGCGCGCCGGATCGTCGAGCACCGCCGGGTCGCAGGCCAGCCCCTCGGCCCGCGCCAGGGCGGCGAGCCGCTCCCGGGTCCGGTGCTTGGCGACCAGGGTCCGGGCGGTGACGTCGTTGATGCCCGGGGTGACGCTGACCTTCACCTCGAGCGCCGTCCGCTTGGCCTCGTCCTTCTTCCCGGCGCGCGCCTGGGTGGTGGAGTTCGGCCCGATGAAGACCAGCCCGGCCCGCTCCAGCGTGGCCACGAACTCCTCGTCCTCGGCCATGAAGCCGTAGCCGGCGAAGACCGAGTCGTAGCCGTTGTCGCGGGCGATCTGGACGATCTGCTGCATCCGCTCCACGCGCTCCTCGCGGGTGGCGCCGCTGTAGTCCGGGACCCGGTGGACGCGCCCGGTGTCGGTGAGCTGGCGCAGCTCGGGGGCGAGCGCGTTGGGGTAGACGATCGAGTCCTTCTCCGAGAGGAGGATGCCGAAGTGGGTGATCCCCATCTCGGCGAAGACGTCCATCGCCTCCTTGCGGATCGGGCCGCGGCAGACGATGAGCGGCTTCAGGTCCTCGCAGGCGAAGCTCCGGACCCAGGCCGACGGCGAGGCGGCCAGGCGGCGGTCGCGGTGGATGAGCGGGTTGTGGCGGTAGAGGTCGGCGGGAGGGGCCATCGTCGAGGTCTCCAGGTGGGGTCCGGCGCGCGCGGCGGGCGGGCGGGTCAGTGGAACTCGCGCTGCGGCCCGGACATGGGCGCGGGTTGGTAGTGGCGCATGAAGAAGGCGAGGTTCTCGCCGAGGACGCGGCGGAGGTCGGTCGGCATCACCAGCGAGGAGATCGAGCCGAGCGCGAGCCCCTCCCTCGGGTTCATGAGCTCCCGCTCGTACCGCTGGTTGAGCAGCGCCTCCTGGGCGCGGAGCCACTCGGCGGCCTCCCGCTCCGCGTCGCGCTTCGCCTCGGCCCCCTCCATGCCCGCGGCGGCGCGCGCCTGCGTCCCCTTGCGCGCCTGGTCGGCGGCCGCGCCCCGGATCTTCCGGAGCTCGTCCTTGTAGACGAACTCCTTCCCGGCCGGCCCCATCACCGCGAGCCGGGTCGTGGGGAGGGCCAGGACCAGGTCGGCGCCGGTCGGGTAGTTGTTGTAGGAGGCGTAGGCGCCGCCGAAGGCGTTCCGGAGGATGAGGAGGATGCGCGGGGTCCGGACGTCGACGATGGCGTCGAGCATGGAGCGGCCGGCCTGGACGATGCCGCGCGCCTCCTGCTCCCGGCCGGGGAGGAAGCCGGTGGTGTCCTCCATGAAGATGATGGGGATGTTGTAGACGTTGCAGAAGCGGACGAAGCGGGCGATCTTCGCCGCCGAGTCGCAGTCGATCTGGCCGGAGGAGACCGCGCTGTTGTTGGCCACGAAGCCGACCACGTGGCCGCCGAGCCGGCCGAAGGCGGTCACCACCTCGCGGGCGCGCTCCGGCTGGAGCTCGAAGTAGTCGCCGTAGTCGCAGACCTGCTGGATGATGATCGAGACGTCGAAGGGCGTGTTGAAGCCGGTCGGCGAGTTGAACGCCTTCTTCAGCAGGGTGTTGATCTCCCAGGTCTTCCGGTCGAGCGGATCGCTGGTCGGCTGGAAGGGCGCGGCCTGGGCGTTGTTGTCCGGGATGTAGCCGAGGAGGCGCACCGCCTGGCGGAGCGCGCCGATCTCGTCCTGGACGGTGAGGTCGGCGACGCCCGAGGCCCCGTGGACCTTCGGCCCGCCGAGCTCCGCCGGGGTGATCTCCTCGCCCAGCACCGACTTCACGACGCCCGGGCCGGTGAGGCCGAAGAAGGTGTCGGCCGGCTGGATCACGAAGCTCCCCTGGCGCGGGAGGTAGGAGCCGCCGCCGGCGTTGAAGCCGAACATGCACATGATCGACGGGACGACGCCGCTGATCCGGCGGAGCGCGGTGAAGGCCTCGGCGTAGCCGTCGAGGCCGCCGACGCCGGCCGGGACGTAGGCGCCGGCGCTGTCGTTCATCCCGATGAGCGGGATGCCGCGCTCGCCGGCGAGCCGGAAGAGGCGCGCCAGCTTGGTGCCGTTGGTGGCGTCCATCGAGCCGGCGCGCACCGTGAAGTCGTGGCCGTAGCAGGCGACGTCGCGATCCCCGACGCGGAGCACCGCCGTCACCAGCGACGCGCCGTCGAGGTTCTTGCCCCAGTTCTGGAAGAGGACGTTGGGCGGGCGATCGCTCAGGATGCGCATCCGCTCCCAGACCGTCATCCGCTTCTTCGCGTGCTGCTTCTCGATCTGGTCGATGGCCACCGAGCGGGTCGGCCGGAGGGTGAGCTCGTACCCCTCGCGCATCGCCTCCTCGTATGGGCCGGTGGCGCGGGAGATCTCGCCCGGGATGGTGAACTCGACCTTCTCGGGGGGATCGAGCGGGTTGGTGAGGGAGGGGCGGATCGCTCTCGTCGCCATGGTCGGGCTCCTCGGTGCGGGTCCTCGAGACCGGATCGCGAACCGGCCACGGCGCCTCGGACCGGAGATTGCCGGGCCGACTTCTCGAGCGGATTGGTCCACGACCGCGCTCGATTGCACCGCTGCCGATGCAGAACGGAGCCGGCATCCTGACAAGGCGGCGGCGGCGGCGCAAGGACTTCGCGAAAAAGATCGCGACCCTTCGTGACGCGCCCCGTCGAAGGACGACCGCGCGCGTCAATCCGCGCGCGGCGCTGCGCCGCGCACCGCGTCGACGATCCGGTAGAGCCCGAACTTGGGGAGGCGCATGTACCCGGCCCAGGCCGCCGAGGCGAGCAGCCCGTCGGCGAGCCAGTCCCCGATCCACTCGGCGGCGAACCGCGGATCGCGCTGCTTCAGCCCGGCGCCGCTCTCCCGCGCCCAGCGTCGATTGTACCGTTCGTGAACACCGACCGGCGGCGCGCAGATGAGCGGCAGGCCGAGGGCGGCGTAGAAGGTGAGCTCGGAGGGCTTGGTCCACAGGACGTCGGTGCGCGCGAGGAGCGCGTTGAAGGCGTCGTAGTAGGCCTCGAAGCTCGGCGCCCGGAGGATCTCGATGGCGCCCCCGAGGTGGCCCTCCAGCCCCGCCCCGGCGACGGCGTCGAGGAACCGGGCCTCCACCTCCGGCCGCACCCCGGCGACCAGCGCCAGCCGGATGCGGCCGGCGTCGAGCATCCGCCGGAAGCCGGGGAGGAAGAGGCGCGCGAGCCCGGCCTGGGCGCCGGCCCCGCCGACCGCGAAGGTGAGGAGCGGCGGCCGCCCCTCCTCGCCGCGGGAGAGCGCCCCCAGGAAGTGAGCCAGCTCCTCCGGGACCTCGCGGCGAAACTCGCCGGTCGGGTCGAGCCGGACCAGGCGCGCCGCGAGGTTCGCCTGCAGCACCGGCAGGCCGGGGCCGCCGACGAGCTCGTGCGGGAGGGGGAAGCCGGTGAAGGTGATCCGCGCCTCGGGGACGCCGTAGGCGAGGAGCCGCCGGGCGGCCCGGCGGGTGGGGACGAGGTACTGGATGCGCGTCCGCTCCGGCTCGACCGGCACCCAGATCCGGTTCAGGTCACTGTCGGTGACGACGCAGAAGATCCGGTCGTAGCCCGCCCGGTCGGCGGCGATCGCCGGAGAGTAGAAGGTCGTGAGGAGGGGCGCCCCGCCCCGGCGGAGGGCGGCGAGGAGCCCCTGCCCCAGGTTGCGCCGGATCATCCGCTCCAGGGTCAGCACCCCGCGCGTCGGGGCCGACAGGTCGCGGTACGGGTGGAGGCGGGGGATGTCGGTGAGCGCGTCGAGGAGCAGCCGCAGCGGCGCGCCGACCACCGGGATCTGCGAGAGGCGCGAGACCAGCTCGTAGGTGGCCCGGGCCCGCCGCCAGAGCTTCTCCTCGGCCGGGGCGACGATGGGCGCCCGGTCGACCTGGGAGACCGGGACGCCGAGCGCCCGCGCGAGCGGCGTCGCCGCCCGGAGGTGGCCGTACCCCATGTCGACGGCGACGACCAGCGGCGGTGCGGAGGTCTGGAGGTCGGTCGTCATCCGGCGGCGCGCTCCGACCCTACCAGACGGGGGCGCGTTCGATCTTCCGATCCCGATAAAATTCGGATACAGGATCGATCCGTCCAGCGTGAGGCGGCTGGACCGACTGTCATACCGGCGGATCGAATCGAAGAAAGAGACGACGCAGAATGGCGACCGGAACCGTGAAGTGGTTCAACGATGCGAAGGGCTTCGGCTTCATCACCCAGGACAACGGTGGCGAGGACGTCTTCTGCCACTTCTCGGCCATCCAGGCCGACGGCTTCAAGAGCCTGGCCGAGGGGCAGAAGGTCGAGTTCGACGTGGTGAAGGGGCCGAAGGGGCTCCAGGCGGCCAACGTCCGGAAGGCGTAGGTCCACCGCCGCGCGCCGCACCTGGCCCGGCCTTCCGCGAGGGGGGCCGGGCCTTCGCGTCCCGGCGCCCCGCCGCCTACCGGACGGCGACCAGCTCGACCTCGAAGACCAGCGTCGCCTGCGCCGGGATCGCCCCGGGGAAGCCCCGCATCCCGTAGGCCAGCTCCGGCGGGATGGTGAGCTTGCGCGTCCCGCCGACCCGCATCCCCACGACCCCCTGGTCCCACCCCTTGATGACCTGGCCGGCGCCGAGGTCGAAGGCGAACGGCTCCCCGCCCCGGGAGGAGTCGAACTGCTTCCCGTCGATCAGCCAGCCGGTGTAGTGCACCTCGACCGTCGCCCCGGTCGCCGCCGCCGCGCCCGTCCCGACCGTCAGCTCCTCGATCAGCAGCTTCCCCACGTCCGCCTCCCCGGGGCGCCCGGTGGCGCCGCCCGGCACCGCCATAGCGCGGGGCGGGGGCGCGGGTCAAAGCGCGCGGGCCGCCCGGCGGCGCGCGCCCTCAGAGCGGGATGTTGCCGTGCCGGCGGACCAGCCCGGGCCGGCGCTTCGTCCGGAGCAGGGCCAGCGCCTGGATGATCCGGCGCCGGGTCTCCTCCGGCCGGATCACCTGGTCGACGTGGCCGAGCTCGGCCGCCTGGTAGGGGTTCGCGTAGCGCTCGCGGTACTCGGCCGCGAGCCGCACCCGCTCGGCGGCCGGGTCGGCCGCCGCCGCCAGCTCCTTCCGGAAGATGATCGAGACCGCCCCCTCCGGCGGCAGCACCGCGATCTCGGCCGCGGGGAAGGCCAGGTTCACGTCGGCGCGCAGGTGCTTCGAGGCCATGACCGCGTAGGCGCCGCCGTAGGCGCGGCGGGTCACGAGCGTCACCTTGGGCACCGTCGCCTCGGCGAAGGCGTAGAGGAGCTTGGCGCCGTGGCGCGCGAGGCCGCCCCACTCCTGCGCGGTGCCGGGCAGGAAGCCGGGGACGTCGACCAGCGTGACCACCGGGAGGCCGAAGGCGTCGCAGCAGCGGACGAAGCGGGCCGCCTTGATCGCGGCGTCGCCGTCGAGGGCGCCGCCCAGGACCGCCGGCTGGTTCGCCACCACGCCGACCGGGCGCCCGTCGAGGCGCGCCAGCCCGACGACGACGTTCCGGGCGAAGTCGCGCGCCACCTCGAGGAGCTGGCCGCCGTCCACCACCGCGCGGATCGCCTCGACGACGTCGTAGGGCTCGGCGAGATCGGCCGGGACGATCGACCGGAGGGCCGGCACCAGCCGCGCCGGATCGTCGGCCGGCGGGAGCGCGGGCGGCTCGGCGCCGCCGCGGGCGGGGAGGTACCCGAGGAGCTCGCGGACCGCGTCGAGCGTCGCCTCCTCGCCCTCGAGGGCGAAGTGCGCCAGGCCGGAGCGCTCCGCGTGGACCGCCGCGCCGCCCAGCGCCTCGCGGTCGACCACCTCCCCGGTCGCGGCCTGGACCAGCTCCGGCCCGCTGGTGAAGAGGGCGCCCGTCCCCCGCACCATGAAGAGGAAGTCGGTGACCGCCGGGCCGTAGACCGCCCCGCCGGCGCAGGGGCCCATGATGACCGAGATCTGGGGGACGACGCCGGAGGCGAGCGTCTGGCGGAGGAAGATCTCGGCGTAGCCGGCGAGGCTCGCCACCCCCTCCTGGATCCGGGCGCCGCCCGAGTCGTAGAGCCCGATCACCGGCGCCCCGACCTCGACGGCCAGGTCCATCACCTTGCAGATCTTCTCGGCGAAGGCGCCGGAGAGGGAGCCGCCGAAGACCGTGAAGTCCTGCGCGAAGACGAAGACCGGGCGGCCGTCGACGAGGCCGTGGCCGGTCACCACGCCGTCGCCGGGGATCCGCTGGAGGTGCATCCCGAAGTCGGTGCCGCGGTGGGTCTTGAACCGATCGAGCTCGACGAAGCTCTCCGGGTCGAGGAGGCGCGCGATCCGCTCCCGGGCGGTCAGCTTCCCCTCGCGGTGCTGGCGGGCGATCCGGGCCTCGCCGCCGCCGCGCTCGGCCTCGGCGTCGAGCCGGGCCAGGCGGGCTGCGGCCGGATCCTTCTCTGTCGGCTCGGACATGCGCGGCTCCGCGGAGGGCGCGCGGCGGGGCGGCCGCGGCGCGGGGGAGGGGGGACGGGGACCGGAGGATAGGCGGCGCCCGCGC
>JAJXSQ010000069.1 GCA_021784495.1 Myxococcales bacterium
GGCGACGACGCCGAGGCCCCGCGCCACCTCGAGACCGTCCGCGGGATCGGCTACCGCTTCGTCCCCTGAGCCTGCGCCGGGGCCGCCCCGGAGGGCCCCGGCGGCGCGCCGGCGAGCGCGCCGCGGCCGGCGGCGAGGAGCGCCCCGGCCTCGCCGGGGAGGACCGTCCGCGGGTCGAGCACCACCTCCCCGTCCTCGATCCGGCCGACGACCGGGGGCGCGGCGCGCCGGAGGCGGCCGAGGAGGGCGTCGGGGGACGCGCCGGCGAGCGCCAGCACCGCGGTCGGCAGGGTCTCGCCCGGCAGCGCCCCGCCGCCGATCGCCGACGTCGAGGGGCGGACCCGCGCCCCGGCGGGCCGGCCGAGCGCCTCGAGCCACCCGAGCGCCTCGGCCTCCAGCGCCGCGAGCGGCCGGGAGATGGCGCGCCAGACCGGGATCTCGCCGAGGGCGTCGCCGCGCTCGTAGTGGGCGAGCGTCGCCGCCAGGCCGGCCAGGGTCACCTTGTCGAGGCGGAGCGCCCGCAGCAGCGGGTGGCGTCGGACGCGCTCCACCGCCGCCCGCCGGCCGGCCAGGATCCCCGCCTGCGGGCCGCCGAGGAGCTTGTCCCCGGAGAAGGTCACCAGGTCGGCGCCGGCGCGGATCCGCTCCCCCACCGTCGGCTCCGCGGCGAGCCCCCAGGGCGCGGTCGGGAGGAGCGTCCCCGAGCCGAGATCGTCCACGACCCAGAGGTCGCGCCGCCGGCCGAGCTCGACCAGCGCGCCGAGCGCCGGCTCGGTCACGAACCCCTCCTGCCGGAAGTTCGAGCGGTGGACCGTCAGGATCGCCCGGGTGCGCGGGCCGATCGCCTCCTCCACGTCGCGCAGGTAGGTCCGGTTGGTGGTCCCGACCTCGACCAGGATCGCCCCGGAGCGGCGCAGGACGTCCGGGATCCGGAACCCGCCCCCGATCTCCACCAGCTGGCCGCGCGAGACGATCACCTCCGGCGGCCCGTCCGGCGGCGCCCCGCCGGAGGGGAGGGCCTCGCCGAGGGCGGCGAGGGCGAGGAGCACCGCCGCCGCGCCGTTGTTGACCGCCACCGCCGCCTCGGCGCCGGTGAGCCGGACGAGCGCCTCCTCCGCGTGGCGCGTCCGGTCGCCGCGGGCGCCGGCGCCCAGGTCGTACTCGAGGTCGAGGTAGCCGGCGGCGGCGGCCATGGCGGCGACGGTCGCCGCCGAGAGGGGCGCCCGGCCGAGGTTGGTGTGGATCACCACCCCGGTGGCGTTCACCACCCGGTGGAGGGTCCCGCCCCCGGCCTCGGCCAGCCGGGCGAGGAGGGCCGCCTCGATCTCCCCGGCGGGCGGGCAGGGCGCGCCGGCCAGGATCGCGTCGCGCCGGGCGTCGAGCTCGGCCCGGACGAGCGCCATGACCGGGGCGTGGCCGAGCCGCGCCACGAAGCCCTCCCGATCGGCGGCGGCCAGGAGCGCGTCGCCCCGGGGGAGCCTGCGCGCCTCGGCGGCGCCGCGCGCCCGCTCGGGGGAGTTCTCGGCGTCGGCCATCGCTCGCTCCGTTTCGTGGACTCGTCGGGTGGGCATCCGCTCGCCGCCGCGGGGAAAACCGTCCAGAAGATCGTTGCCTCGGCCGCTCCGAGAGGGTAATCCTTCGCCCCACCCTATGCCCTTTCTGCCGACCCCTTTTGCGGCCGAGGCGTCTCTCTGGGCCATCATCCTCTTCCCCCTCGCCGGCGCCGCCGTCAACGGCCTCGCCGGGCGGCGGCTCGGCCGCGGGAACGTCACGCTGGTCGCGCTCGGGGCGATGGTCGGGTCGTTCGCCATCGCCGCGGTCGCGTTCGGCTGGGCCGCGGCCGGCCGGGTGCTCCACTTCCAGGGAGACCCCTGGATCTCGGTGACCGGGGCCGACGGGCGGACGCTGGTGGACGCCGCCTGGGGGCTCGTCGTCGACCGGCTCTCCGGGACGATGATCCTGGTGGTGACCGGGGTGGGGACGCTCATCCACGTCTACTCGACCTCGTACATGTCCCACGAGGACGACGCCGGGTACGCCCGCTTCTTCACCTACCTGAACCTCTTCGTCGCGGCGATGCTGGTCCTCGTCCTCGGCGACTCGCTGATCCTCACCTTCGTGGGCTGGGAGGGGGTCGGCCTCTGCAGCTACCTCCTCATCGGCTTCTGGTTCACCGATCCGCAGAAGGCCTACGCCGGGCGCAAGGCGTTCGTGGTGAACCGGATCGGGGACTTCGGCTTCCTCGTCGGCCTCTTCTCCCTCCTCGCGATCTTCGGCACCGCCCGGTACGCCGACCTCTCGGCCCTCGCCCGGACCGTCTCGCCGGGCGCGATCGTCGCCGGCGGGGTCTTCGCCGGCTGGACCTACCAGGCGGCGATCACCTTCGCGCTCCTCTGCCTCTTCGTGGGCGCGACCGGCAAGAGCGCCCAGATCCCGCTCTACATCTGGCTCCCGGACGCGATGGCCGGCCCGACGCCGGTCTCGGCCCTGATCCACGCGGCGACCATGGTGACCGCCGGCGTCTACCTGGTGGCGCGCAACTCGATGCTCTTCGCGCTCGCCCCGGCGGCCATGGCCACGGTGACCCTCGTCGGCGCGGCCACGGCGCTCCTGGCGGCGGCCATCGCCTTCGTCCAGAACGACATCAAGAAGGTGCTCGCCTACTCGACGGTGAGCCAGCTCGGCTTCATGTTCATCGGCGTCGGGGCCGGCGTCTTCTCGGCCGGGGTGCTCCACCTCGTCACCCACGCCTTCTTCAAGGCCTGCCTCTTCCTCGGCGCCGGCTCGGTCATGCACGGGATGGGGGACGAGACCGACATCCGGAAGATGGGCGGGCTCTGGCGGCGGATGCCGGCGACCGCCGCGACCTTCCTGGTGGCGACGCTGGCCATCACCGGCTTCGTGCCGCTCTCCGGCTTCTTCTCCAAGGACGCCATCCTCGCCGGCGCGCTCCACAGCGCCAACCCGGCCTGGCCGGAGGTCGGCCCCATCGCCTACGCCCTCGGCTCGCTGGCCGCGCTGGGGACCGCCTTCTACATGTCCCGCCTCTTCTTCCTCACCTTCGTCGGCGCCCCCCGGACGCACGCCGCCGAGCACGCCCACGAGTCGTCGCGGCTCATGACCGTCCCGCTGGCGGTGCTGGCCGCGCTGGCGGTCGTCGGCGCGGTGCTCGGCCTCCCCGGCGACGGCGCCTGGAGCGAGCTCTTCGGCCGCTTCACCGAGCCGGTCTTCGCGCCGGCGCTCGAGGCGCTCCGGCGCTCCGGCCACCTCCCGGCGGAGCAGGTCGAGTCGGCCCTCCCGTTCCTGTTCGCCTGGGTCCTCGCCGCGGCCGGGACGGGGATCGCCTGGCTGCTCTACGCCGGGCCCGGGCGCGCCGCGCCGGCCCGGCTGGCGCGGGCGCTGCCGCGGACCTACCAGCTGGTCCTCGACAAGTTCCGGATCGACGAGCTCTACGAGGCGGTGATCGTGGGCCCGCTCCGGACCCTGGCCCGCGTCCTCTGGCGCGTCGTCGACGTCTTCGCCATCGACGGCCTGCTGGTGAACGGGGCCGCCCGCGCGGCCGGCTTCGCGGGCACCATCGCCCGGCTGCCGCAGAACGGCGACGTGCAGCGGTACGCGGCGGTGATGACCGTCGCGGCGGCGGTCATCCTCTGGACCGTCCTCGGCGTGGGAGGGCAGTAGGCGTGAACCTGCTCGGCGTCGTCACCTTCCTCCCGCTCGCGGGCGCGCTCCTGGCCGCCCTCCTCCCTCGCGGCGAGGCCCGGCAGCACCGGGCCCTGGCGCTGGCGGTCACCCTCGCCACCTTCCTGCTCTCGCTCCTGCTCTGGTTCGGCTTCGACGCCGGACCGGCGGCCCCCGAGTTCCAGTTCGAGGCGCGCCACCCCTGGATGCCGGGCCTCGGCATCGGCTACCACGTCGGGCTCGACGGCGTGGCGCTCCTCCTGGTCATGCTCACCACCGTCCTCACCCCGGTGGTGGTCCTCTCCACCTGGCGCGCGGTCCAGGACCGGGTGAAGGAGTTCATGATCGCGCTGCTGGTCCTGGAGACGGCGATGATCGGGACCTTCGCCGCCCTGGACCTGGTCCTCTTCTACGTCTTCTGGGAGCTGATCCTCATCCCGATGTACCTGCTGATCGGGATCTGGGGCTCGCAGAACCGGCTCTACGCGACGGTGAAGTTCTTCGTCTACACCTTCGCCGCCAGCGTCCTCATGCTGGTCGCGATCCTCTTCGTCTACTTCCACGACGGCGCCACCTTCGACTACGTCGACGCCCGCGCCGCCCTCCAGGTGACGCCGGACCAGGCCCGCTGGCTCTTCCTCGCCTTCGGCCTCGCCTTCGCGGTGAAGGTGCCGATGTTCCCGCTCCACACCTGGCTCCCCGACGCGCACACCGAGGCCCCGACCGCCGGCTCGGTCATCCTGGCCGGGGTGCTCCTCAAGATGGGGACCTTCGGGTTCTTCCGCTACGCGCTCCCCCTCTTCCCGGCCGCGGCGCTCGAGTTCCGGCCGGCGATCGCGGTGCTGGCGACCATCGGCATCCTGTACGGCGCGCTGATGAGCTTCGTGCAGACCGACATGAAGCGGCTGGTCGCCTACTCCTCGGTCTCCCACCTCGGCTTCGTGATGCTCGGCCTCGCCGCCCTCTCCGCCGAGGGGCTCACCGGCTCGGTCTACCAGATGCTGAACCACGGCATCTCGACCGGCGCCCTCTTCCTCCTCGTGGGGATGCTCTACGAGCGCCGCCACACCCGCGCCGTGGCCGAGTACGGGGGGCTCGCGAAGCAGGTGCCGCTCCTGGCCACCGCCTTCGTGGTGGTGACCCTCTCCTCGATCGGCCTCCCCGGGACCAACGGCTTCGTCGGCGAGTTCCTGATCCTCTCCGGGACCTTCCTCTCCCGCCTCGCCCACTCGACCGTCTTCGCGACCCTGGCCGCGCTCGGGGTGGTCCTGGGCGCGGTCTACATGCTCACCCTGGTCGAGAAGGTCTTCTACGGCGCCCTCCACAAGGCGGAGAACCGGCACCTGCCGGACCTCTCGCTCCGCGAGGGGCTGGTCCTCGCCCCGATGATCGCGCTGATCGTGGTCATGGGGCTCCTGCCCGCGCCCTTCCTGGCGCCGGCCCGGCCGGCGGTGAACCGGCTCGTGGCGCGCTTCCAGCAGGCCGAGGCGCGGGTCGGCGCCCCCACCGCGGTCGGCACGGTCGAGGCGGCGGTGGCCGCGCGCCCCGCCCTCCCGACCGGACGGAGCTTCTGACATGATCGGCTTCCCGACCCGCGACTTCGCCGCGCTCGCGCCGGTGGCGGTCCTCGCCTCCGGGGCGCTCGTCGTCCTCCTCTCCGAGGTCTTCCTGTCCGGCGGCCGGCGCACCTACCAGGCGCTCCTGGCGGTGGTCACCGCGCTGGTCGCCGCGGCCGCGGCCGCCGTCCCGGCGCCGGCCGGCGCGATCTTCGAGGGGCAGGCGACGGTCGACGCCTTCAGCGTCTTCGTCACCGTCACCGTCTGCGGCTCCACCGTCCTCGCGGCGCTGGTCAGCACGAGCTGGCTGGGCGCCCGCGACGCCGAGCGCGGCGAGTTCTACGCCCTCACCCTCTTCTCCGCCTCCGGGATGGTCCTCCTGGGGATGGCCTCGGATCTCCTGGTGGCCTTCGTGGCCATCGAGATCATGAGCCTCTCCAGCTACGCCCTCTCCGCCTACCTGCGGCGCGGCCGGCGCCCGTCCGAGGCGGCCTTCAAGTACATGGTCCTCGGGGCGGTCTCCTCGGCCTTCCTGCTCTACGGCAGCTCGCTCGTCTTCGGCGCCACCGGCACCACCCTCTTCGCCGGGCTCCACGGCGGGCGCGGGGCCGGCTCGCTGCTCCTCGTCGGCGGCCTCGGGCTCATCGCCGCCGGCCTCGCCTTCAAGGTCGCCGCCGTCCCCTTCCACGCCTGGACCCCGGACGTCTACGAGGGGGCGCCCACCCCGGTGACCGCGTTCATGGCCGCCGGCGTCAAGACCGCCGCCTTCGCGCTCCTCGTCCGGATCTTCCTCGCGGCCCAGACCGGCCCCGGCGCGGTGGACCTCTCGCTCGACCGGGTCCTCACCGTCCTCGCCGTCCTCACCATGGTCGGCGGCAACCTGCTCGCGCTCTCGCAGCGGAGCGTGAAGCGGATGCTCGCCTACTCCTCGGTGGCCCACGCCGGCTACCTGCTGGTGGGCGTGGTCTCGGCCCGGGTCGACGGGGCGCGGAGCCTCGCCCTCGGCGGCCTCCTCTTCTACCTCGCCGCCTACTCGGCCACCGCCATCGGGGCCTTCGCGGTCGTCGGCCTCCTCGAGCGCCGCGGCAGCGGGGATCTCGAGCCGGCCCACCCCTGGGACCTCTCGCGCTTCTCCGGCCTCGCCCGTCGCCACCCGGGGCTCGCCTTCGGGATGGCGGTCTGCCTCTTCAGCCTCGCCGGCGTGCCGCCGACCGCCGGCTTCGTCGCCAAGCTCTACGTCTTCAAGGCGGCGCTCGGCGCCGGGTACACCGGGCTCGCCATCACCGGGGTGCTCACCAGCGTCCTCGGCGCCTTCTACTACCTGCGGGTCGTGGTCCACATGTACATGCGCCCCGCCGAGGGGGAGGTCGAGCCGATCGCCGCGCCGGCCGCGCTCCTGGCGCTCGGGCTGGCGGTCGCGGTGGTGGTGCTCCTCGGCCTCGGCGCCGAGCCGGTCATCCGGCTCGCCCAGGCGGCGAGCGCCCTGGCGATGTAGCCCGGGCCGGTCGGCCCGACCCAGGCTCCGGTCTCCCGGCGCCGATCCCCGAGCCGGGATCGAGCCGCCGCGCCGCGCGCCGGGTCCGGCCTCGCGATCGCCTTCGCCATCGCCGTCGCCCCGGCGACGCCGACTCCGCATGCGTGGGTGGGGTGCCGTCGCCCCGCAGGGGGCGCGCTCGACGTGGGCGTGGCGGGGGATGCCGCGGAAAAAAGAAAAAAGGAAGCGTAGAGCGCAGCTGAAGTGGCGGGGGGGGACCTACCTCAACAGGCTGCTCTACGCTTCCCACCCTCATCATGAGCAATCGCGGGGCCAGCCGCAACCCATTTCTCGTGCTCTGGACTACACCAGCGAATCCGGGTGGTTGAGCGTCTGCTGGCGGTCCGTGGCGCGGCGGCCTGCGGATGCTCCGCACCGGCGCCATTTCAGAAATGAAATAAACATGTCACGCCTGAAATGGGGGTGTGGCGTGGTGTCCTACGGCGAGCCGCTCCGGCCGTCGATGCCGAGCCGCTTCATCTTCCGCCAGAGCGTCGTCGGCGAGATCCCGAGCTCCCGCGCCACGAGCGCGAGCTCCCCTCCGCGCCGGCGCACCGCCGCCTCGATCGCCTGGCGCTCGGCGAGCTCGACCGCCGCCGCCAGCGTCGGCCCGGGCGGGCCCTCTGCCCGGTCGCCCCCGCCTCCGGCCCCGGCCGGAGGCGCCGCGCCCGGGGGCGGCTCGAGCTGGATCTCCTCGGCGCGGATCTCCCGGTCGCGGGAGAGCGCGGCGAGCTGCTCGATGACGTTCTCCAGCTCGCGCACGTTCCCCGGCCAGGCGTGCGCGGTGAGCCGGTCCATCGCGCCCCGCCCGAGCACCTTGTCCGTCCCGGCGCGGGCGTTGTAGCTGGCGAGGAAGTGGGCCGCGAGCAGCGGGACGTCCTCGGGCCGCTCGCGGAGCGGCGGGATCCGCAGCGGCACGACGTTGAGCCGGTAGAAGAGATCCTCCCGGAAGCGGCGCTCGGCGATCGCGCGCCGCAGGTCCTGGTTGGTCGCCGCCAGGATCCGGACGTCCACCTGGACCGGCGCCGACTCCCCGACCCTGCGGATCTCGCCGTCCTGGAGCGCCCGGAGGAGCTTCGCCTGGAAGCCCGGGGCGGTCTCCCCGATCTCGTCGACGAAGAGCGTCCCCCCGCTCGCCTCCTCGAAGAGGCCGCGGCGCGCGCGGGTGGCCCCGGTGAAGGCGCCGCGGGCGTGGCCGAAGAGCTCCGACTCGAGCAGGGTCTCGGTGATGGCCGCGCAGTTCACCGGCACGAAGGCGCGGTCGCCGCGGCGGCTGGTGACGTGGATCGCCCGGGCCACGATCTCCTTGCCGGTCCCCGACTCGCCGGTGATCAGGACGGTCGCGTCGGAGTGCGCGATCCGCTCCACCCGGTCGAGCACCTCCCGCATCGCCCGGGAGCGGCCCACGACGTGCTCGAGGCCGTGGCGCCGCCGGAACTCCCCGGTGAGGAGGCTGACCTCGCCGACGAGCCGCCGCTTCTCGAGCGCCCGCGCCGTCCGCAGGAGCAGCTCCTCCTCCTTGAACGGCTTGGCGAGGAAGTCGTGGGCGCCGCTCCGGACCGCCTCCACCGCCGACTCGATCGTGCCGTAGGCGGTCATCACGATCACCTCGCAGGGCGGCGAGGTCTGGCGGGCGGCCCGGAGCACCGCCATCCCGCCGGTGCCGGCCATCCGCAGGTCGGTGATCACCACGTCGAAGGCCTCGGCCTGGAGCCGTTGCAGGGCCGCCTCGCCGCCGTCCGCCTCGACGACGCGGTGGCCGGCGGAGCGCAGGATCATGGCGGTGGTCGCCCGCATGTTGCGCTGATCGTCGACGACCAGCACCGATCCGCCGGCGAGCGGCGGGGGCGGCGCGGCCCTCCCGGAGGGCGCCCCGGGGTCGGCGTCCGGCCCGGCGCCGCGCGGCGGGGGCGGGGGGGGGGGGGGGGGGGGGGAGGAGCGGTGCGGCATCGCGGGTCCCTAGGCGAGGGCGGGCGGGGGAGCGGGCTCGGCCGCCGCCGGGCCGAGCGGGAAGCGGAGCGAGAAGGTCGTCCCGGCGCCGGGCGCGCTCCGGAC
>JAJXSQ010000070.1 GCA_021784495.1 Myxococcales bacterium
GCTGCGGGCGCTCCGCGCGCGCGCGGCGGCGGCGTCGCGCCGGCTCGACGGCTGGCGGGCGGGGACCTTCCGCCGGGAGGCGCTGCGGCTGGAGCGGCTGGCCGCCCGGCTCGAGCCGGCCAACGTCGCCCGGCTCCTCGCCCGCGGCCTCGCGCTGGTGCTCGCCCGCGGGGAGCTCGTCGCCCGGAGCGACCAGGTGGCCCCCGGCGAGGGGCTCCGGATCGGCCTCGGCGCCGGGTGGCTCGACGCGACGGTCACCGCGCGGGACGCCGGGGCCGACCCGGTCCCGGGGCGCGAGCGCGGGGCCCCCGCGGGGGCGGGCGTTGACCGACCCGGGCGGCAAGGTTAAACGAGGATCTCCGGAGGAAGCGTGGCCCGAGCGATCGAGTCGACCGACGTGGTGCCGGCCGAGCCGACCTACGACGCGCTGGTGGCGCGGCTGGAGGCGGTGGTCGAGGCGCTGGAGCGCGGCGATCTCCCGCTCGAGCAGTCGGTCGAGCGCTTCGCCGAGGGGGTGCGGCTGGCGCGCGAGGCGAGCGGCCGGCTCGACGCCGCGGAGCGCCGGGTCGAGCAGCTGCTCGAGGCGTCCGGGGAGGGTGCCGGCGGCGACGGCGGCGGTGCGGCGCCGCCCGCGGCCGGGGGGCGGTGAGCGGATGCCGGGGGACGCCGCCGCCAGGCCCCGCGTGATCATCGTCGACGACGACCGCGACACGCGCGAGATGCTCACCCTGGCGCTGGAGCTGGAGGGCTTCGACGTCGCCCAGGCGGCGAACGGCCTCCGGCTCATCTCGGCCATGCACGTCGACCGGCCCGACGTGATCCTGCTCGACGTCATGATGAGCTGGATCGACGGCTTCGAGCTCTGCCGGGCGATCAAGCGGAACCCGACCTTCGCCGCGATCCCGGTGATCTTCATCTCGGCGCGCAAGAGCGCCGAGGACGAGCGGACGGGGCTGGCCGCCGGGGCGGTGGCCTACTTCTCCAAGCCGATCGACATGGACCGGCTGGTCGGTCGGATCCGCGAGGTCCTGGCCGGCGCGGTCGAGTCCCCCGCGGCGCCGGCGTGACCGGCGTGTGCTAGAACCCCTGACGTCGTGGCCGGGACCTTCCAGATCGAGCCCTACCTCCACGAGGTCGCGGCCCGGGTCGACGGCGCCCTGGCGGCGCTGGTCGAGTCGCGCCGGGGGCGCGGGCCGGACCGGCTCGTGGACGCGATGGGCTACGCCCTCCTCGGCGGCGGCAAGCGGCTCCGCCCGGCGCTGGTGCTCGCGGCCTGCCGCGCCCACGGGGGCGACTGCGGCGACGGCTCGCTCGCGCTGCGCTACGCGGTGGCGATGGAGTGCGTCCACGCCTACTCGCTCGTCCACGACGACCTGCCGGCGATGGACGACGACGACCTGCGGCGGGGGCGGCCGACGGTCCACCGCGCCTACGACGAGGCGACGGCGGTGCTGGTCGGCGACGCGCTCCAGGCCCTGGCCTTCGGCCACCTGCTCGCCGACCCCTCGCCGCGGGCGCCGGCGCTGGCCCGCCTCCTCGCCGACGGCGCGCTGCTCATGGTCGAGGGGCAGCAGCGCGACGTGGAGGCCGAGGGCCGGTCGCTCACCGAGGACGAGGTGATCGAGCTGATGCGCACCAAGACCGGCGCGCTGCTGGCGGCGTCGGTGACCGGGGGCGCCTTCTGCGCCGGGGCCGACGTGGCGGCCGTCTACGCGGTGGGGATCGAGCTCGGCCTCGCCTTCCAGATCGCCGACGACCTCCTCGACCTGACCGGCGACGCCGCCACCCTCGGCAAGCGCGCCGGCAAGGACGTCGCCGCCGGGAAGGCGACGCTCCCGGCGCTGCTCGGCGTCGAGGGCGCCCGGCTGCGCGCCGAGGCGCTGCTGGAGCGCGCCCTGCAGGCGCTCGCGCCGCTCGGCCCGGAGGCGGCCGCGCTGCGCGCGCTCGCCCGCCACGTCATCGACCGGAAGAAGTGAGGAGAGGAGACGACGATGGGCCACCTGCTCGACGGGATCGACTCGCCCGCGGATCTGAAGGCGCTCCCGGTCACCGAGCTGCCGGCGCTCTGCGCGGAGCTCCGGACCGAGATCATCGAGGCCTGCGCCCGCACCGGCGGCCACCTGGGCTCGTCGCTCGGGGCGGTGGAGCTGAACGTCGCCCTCCACTACGTCTTCTCCTCCCCCACCGACGCGCTCGTCTGGGACGTCGGCCACCAGGCGTACGCCCACAAGCTCCTCACCGGCCGCCGCGACCGCTTCCGCACCATCCGGACCGAGGGCGGGCTGGCCGGCTTCCCGGAGCGCGACGAGTCCCCGCACGACGCCTTCGGGGTGGGCCACGCCTCGACCGCGATCTCGGCGGCGCTGGGGATGGTCGAGGCGCGGCACCTGACCGGCGCGCCCGGGAAGGTGGTGGCCGTCGTCGGCGACGGCGCGATGACCGGCGGCGAGGCCTTCGAGGGGCTGAACCAGGCCGGGTACCTGAAGCGCGACCTGGTGGTGGTGCTGAACGACAACGAGATGTCGATCTCGCCCAACGTCGGGGCGATGAGCGAGTGGCTCTCGAAGAAGTTCACCTCGCGCACCTACAACCGCTGGCGCCGGGGGGTGAAGGAGTTCCTGGAGCGGCTGCCGAAGGGGCACGAGACCATCGACGCCATCCGCCACGGCATCGTGGCGGCCAAGGCGCTGGTCACCCCGGGCGTCATGTTCGAGGGGCTCGGGTTCCACTACGTGGGGCCGGCCGACGGCCACGACGTGGTCGGGCTGGTGGAGACCTTCCGGAAGCTGGCGACCTTCGGCGACCCGGTCCTGTTCCACGTCGTGACCCGGAAGGGCAAGGGGTACCACCCCGCCGAGTCCGACGCCGCGACCCGGGGGCACGGCCTCTCCTTCTTCGACGTCGCGACCGGCGCGCCGGTGAAGAAGCCCGGGGCGAAGGCCTACACCGACGTCCTCGCCGACGCGCTGGTCGCCGAGATGCGGCGGGACCCGCGGGTGGTGGCCATCACCGCCGCCATGCTCGAGGGGACCGGCCTCATCCAGTGCAAGAAGGCCTTCCCGACCCGGACCTACGACGTCGGCATCGCCGAGCAGCACGCGGTGACCTTCGCCGCCGGGCTGGCCTGCGACGGGATCCGGCCGGTGGTCGCGATCTACTCGACCTTCCTCCAGCGCGCCTACGATCAGATCATCCACGACGTGGCGCTCCAGCGGCTCCCGGTGACCTTCGCGCTCGATCGCGGCGGGCTGGTCGGCGCCGACGGGAAGACGCACCAGGGCGCCTTCGATCTCAGCTTCCTCCGCGCCGTCCCGAACCTCGTGGTCATGGCCCCGTCCGACGCCGCCGAGCTCCGCCACGCGCTGCGCACCGCGCTGGCCCACGACGGGCCCTTCGCCTTCCGCTTCCCGCGCGGCGGCGCCGGCGCCGTCCCCGAGGGGGAGCCGGAGGTGCTGCCGCTGGGCCGCGGCCGCGTGCTGCGCGCCGGGGGCCCCCGGCCCGACGTCCTGGTGGCGGCCATCGGCGCGCCGGTGGCGGCGGCGCTCGCCGCCGCGGAGGAGCTCGCCGCCGGCGGGATCCAGGCGACCGTCGTCGACGCGCGGTTCGCGAAGCCGCTCGACGAGGAGCTCCTCTGCGGGGAGGCGGCGCGGAGCCGGCGGGTGGTGACCGTCGAGGAGAACGCCCTGGCCGGCGGCTTCGGCGCGGCCTGCCTGGAGGCGTTCGAGGCCCGCGGGCTGCTGGCCGGCGGGCTCGAGGTGCGCCGCCTCGGGATCCCCGACCGCTTCATCACCCACGCCGAGCAGGCGCGCCAGCGGGCCGAGGTGGGGATCGACGCGGCGGCCATCGTCGCCGTTTGCCGCGAGCTCGCCGGCGCCAAGCGCGCGCGGGGAGTGGCCTGAGGCCGGCGCCGGCCGGGCGGGCGGGGACCGGGCCGGTGGCCGCGCGGCGCCAGCGGATCGACCTGCTCCTCGTCGAGCGCGGCCTCGCCGACTCGAGGACCCGCGCCCAGGCGCTGGTGATGGCCGGCGCGGTGGTGGCCGGCGAGGCGCGGATCGACAAGCCGGGGCAGCTCGTCGATCCGGCGCTCCCCATCCGGTTGAAGGAGGACGCCGCGCCGCGGCGGTACGTCTCGCGCGGCGCGCTCAAGCTGGAGCGGGCGCTCGAGGCCTTCGATTGCGCGCCGGCCGGCCTGGTCTGCGCCGATCTCGGCGCCTCCACCGGCGGCTTCACCGACCTCCTCCTCCAGCGCGGCGCGGCGCGCGTGCACGCGGTCGACGTCGGCTACGGGCAGCTCCACCCGCGCCTCCGGGGCGATCCCCGGGTGGTGGTGCGGGAGCGGGCCAACGCCCGCGCCCTCGACGCCGCCGCGCTCGGCGAGCGCGTGGACCTGGTGGTGGGGGACCTCTCCTTCATCTCCCTCCGCCTGGTGTTGCCGGCGGTGCGGGCCCTCCTCGTGCCCGGCGGCCGGGCGCTCCTGCTGGTGAAGCCGCAGTTCGAGGTGGGGAGGGGCGAGGTGGGGAAGGGCGGGGTGGTCCGCGACGACGCGAAGCGCCGCGCGGCGCTGGACGCGGTGATCGCGGCGGCGCAGGCGCTCGGCTTCGTGCCGGAGGGGCACGCCGAGTCGCCCATCCCCGGGCCGGCCGGGAACCGCGAGTGGCTCCTCGCCCTCCGCTGGCCCGGCCCGGAGGCCGGCCCCGCCCCCGGCGCGCCGCCCCTCCCGCCCGCGCCCGGCATCGGGTAGCCTCGCGGGCCACCGATCCGCCGGACCCCCGGAGCCCCCGATGACCTCCCCGCCCGCCCACGACGTCGCCCCCGGCGTCACCCTCGTCGACACCGGCTACCTGCGGCCGCGGCTGGCGGCCGCCTACCTGGTGCGGGGGCGGCGCGCGGCGGCGGTCGTCGAGACCGGCAACGCCGCGGCGGTCCCGCGCATCCTCGCGGCGATCGACGCCGCCGGGATCCCGCGGGAGGAGGTGCGCCACGTGGTGGTCACCCACGTCCACCTCGATCACGCGGGCGGGGCCGGGGCGCTCCTGCGCGCGCTCCCCGGCGCGGTCCTCGTCGCCCACCCGCGCGGCGCCCGCCACCTCGTCGACCCGGCCAAGCTCTGGGCCGGCACGGCCGCCGTCTACGGCGCGGAGGCGACCCGGGCGCTCTACGGCGATCCGATCCCGATCCCGGCGGAGCGCGTCGTCGAGGCGCCCGACGGCTTCGCCCTCGATCTCGGCGACCGGCCGCTCCGCTTCCTCGACGCGCCGGGGCACGCCCGCCACCACTTCGTGGTCGTCGACGACGCGACCCGCGGGATCTTCACCGGCGACTCCTTCGGCCTCTCCTACCGGGAGACCGACACCGCGGCCGGCCCCTTCTTCTTCCCCACCACGACGCCGGTCCAGTTCGACCCGCCGGCGCTCCACGCCACCATCGATCGGATCCTGGCCGAGCGGCCGGCGCGGGTCTACCTGACCCACTACGGGATGGTCGAGGGCGGGCTCGACGCCGTCGGCGCGGCGCTCCACCGCGGCGTCGACGAGCACGTCCGGGTGGCCCGGGCGGCGGCGGCCGGGGCGGGCCGCCACGCGGAGATCCGGGCGGGGCTGGCCGCGGCCCTGCGCGCGGGGCTCGCCGGACACCCGGGGCTGGCCGATCCGGCGGCCGCCGCGGCGCTCTTCGAGGGCGACCTGGAGCTGAACGCCCAGGGGCTCGGGGTCTGGCTCGGGGCCTCGGCGCCCCCGCCCCCGCCTTGACCGGCGGCCGCCGGTCTGGTACCTCACCCACCACATTTTCGAGTGTCCCGGGCGACCGGGCGCGAAAGTGGGCCGCGGGAGCGCCCACTTTTTTCTTTTCCGGAACGGGGACATGACCGGCATCGCACAGGAACCGATCGCGGACCGGACGCGGCGGCTGCTCGAGCCGATCCTGGCCCGCGACGGGTACGAGCTGGTCGAGGTGGAGTGGGCCCGGGGCGGCGGCCGCTGGACGCTCCGGCTCTACGTCGACCGGCCGGGCGGGACCGGGATCGAGGACTGCCAGGCGGTGAGCCGGATCGTCGATCCGGTCCTCGACGCCGAGGACTTCATCGAGCCGGCCTACGACCTCGAGGTGTCGTCGCCGGGCCTGGAGCGCCCCCTGCGCCGCCCGGCGGACTTCGAGCGCTTCGCCGGGCAGCGGGCGCGGGTGAAGTCCTACGGGCCGGTGGAGGGCACCGCCCCGGGGAGCCCCGGGCGCAAGCACTGGACGGGGACGCTGGCGGGCTTCCGGGACGGCGCGGTCGAGATCGACGTGGACGGCGTCCGCCACCGCATCCCCCACGACCAGATCGCGAAGGCGAACCTCGAGCACGACTTCGACGCCGATCTTCGCAGGAAGGACTGAGCCATGCAGCAGAGCGTGAACCTGAACCTCATCCTCGACCAGGTCGCCAAGGACAAGGGGATCGACCGCCCGAAGCTGATCGAGATCCTCGAGGAGGCCATCCAGAGCGCCGCCAAGCGCCACTTCGGGCTGGAGCGCAACCTCAAGGCGACCTACGACGAGGGGCGCGGCCTCATCGACCTGTTCCAGGTGCTGACCATCGCGCCGGACCCGACCGAGGAGGCGCCCATCCCCGATCCCGCCAACATGGTGCCGGTGTCGGTGGCCCACCAGGTGGGGATCGAGGCCGAGGTGGGCGACGAGCTCGACTTCCCGATCTACTACCGCCCCGAGGACGAGGAGGCGGCGCGCGCCCAGGACCAGGAGTGGGGCGACCTGCTCAAGCTGAAGACCTTCCGCCGCGGCTTCGGCCGGATCGCCGCGCAGACGGCGAAGCAGGTGATGATCCAGGGCACCCGGAACGCCGAGCGCGAGAACGTCTACAACGAGTACAAGGACCGCAAGGCGGAGGTGATCACCGGGATCGTGCGCCGCTTCGAGCGGGGCAACGTCATCGTCGACCTCGGCCGGGCGGAGGCGGTGCTGCCGCTCCGGGAGCAGGTGCAGCGCGAGAGCTACCGCGCCGGCGACCGGATCCAGGCCTTCGTCGTCGACGTGCTGCGCGAGTCGAAGGGCCCGCAGATCATCCTCTCCCGGGCGACCGTGGAGCTGCTCCGGAAGCTCTTCGAGGTCGAGGTGCCGGAGATCGCCGAGGGCGTGGTGGTGATCGAGGCGGCGGCCCGCGAGCCGGGCGGGCGGGCCAAGATCGCGGTCTCCTCCCGCGACTCGGACGTCGACCCGGTCGGCGCCTGCGTGGGGATGAAGGGGAGCCGCGTCCAGGCGGTCGTCCAGGAGCTCCGCGGCGAGAAGATCGACATCGTCCCCTGGCACGAGGACCCGGCGCGGTTCGTCTGCAACGCGCTCGCCCCGGCCGAGGTGAGCCGGGTGCTCCTCGACGACCAGAACCGGGCGATGGAGATCATCGTCCCCGACGATCAGCTCTCCCTGGCCATCGGCCGGCGCGGCCAGAACGTCCGGCTGGCGTCGCTCCTCACCGGGTGGAAGCTGGACATCAACTCCGAGACCCGCGTCCGGGAGCTCCACGAGTTCGCCCGCGAGAGCTTCGAGGCGCTGGGCATCCCCGAGGCGACGCAGGAGATGTTCTACGCCCACGGCTTCCGCCGGGCGCAGGACCTGGCCACCGCCTCGCCGGAGATGCTCACCCAGTTCCCCGGCATCACCCTGGAGATGATCCCCGACCTGCAGCGCCGGGCGCGCGAGCAGTCGGTGGTGGACGCCGAGAAGGAGATGAAGCTCGAGGCCGAGCGCGAGGCGGCGCGGATCGCCGAGGCGCGCCGGCACCCCGACGGCCTCTCCCAGGACGAGCGGCTGGCCCGGGTCCGGGGCGTCGGCGAGAAGACCATCGAGGCCCTCAAGGCCGCCGGCTACCCCACGGTCGAGTCGATCCACGCGGAGTCCGACGCGAACCGGCTCGGCGACGGCACGGCCCTCGGGCTCAAGAAGGCGCGGCAGATCAAGCACGCGGTCGAGGTCTACCTCGAGGAGGAGGCCCGGCTCCGCGTGGAGCTGGACGCCGCGAAGCTGCTCGGCGAGGCGAAGGGATGAGCGCGCCGATCCGGACCTGCGTCGGCTGCGGGGCGACCGCCCCGCGCGGCGCCCTCGTCCGGGTGCGGGTCGGCGACGGAGCGCGGGTGATGGTGGATACGACCTGGAGCGGTGGTCGGGGTGCCTGGCTGCACCCCGCGGGGGCCTGCCTGGAGCGGGCCGTCCGTCGCCGCGCCTTCGCGCGGGCCTTCCGGCGAGCCGACCTCGCCTGCGACGGCGACGAGCTCCGGGCGCGGTTGACGTCGAGCGGCGGCAGGGATTAGGAGTCGATACCAATGTCCAAGAAGCGGGTCCACGAGCTGGCGAAGCAGCTCAAGGAGCAGGGGATCGAGCTCTCGAACCAGGAGCTCGTCGAGAAGCTCCACGCGCTCGGCTTCGACGTGAAGAGCCACTCCTCGTCGCTCGACGACGACCAGGCCGAGACCGCGTACGAGCGGATCCTGGGGGAGCGCAAGCCCAAGGCGGTCGCGCCGCGCCCCACCGGGCCGGGCTTCAAGCTCCGCCGCAAGGCGGCCGGGGAGGTGGCGACGCCTCCCCCGGCCCCCGAGCCGATCGCCGAGCCGCAGCCGGAGGCCCCCGAGATCGAGGAGCCGCCCGCGGAGGAGCTCGCGCCCGAGGCGGCGCCGCTCGCCGAGGACGCGGAGCCCGAGGTCGGCGCCGAGGCCGCCGCCCAGATCGCCGCCGAGCTCGAGGCGGCGGCGGCCGCCCCGCCCCCCGGCGAGGCGACCG
>JAJXSQ010000071.1 GCA_021784495.1 Myxococcales bacterium
CCCTCGCCGCCGGCGGCGCAGCCGGCCGGGGAGTCGCCCGAGCCGACCGGCGGCGTACCGGCCGGCGCCCGCGCGCCGCTCGTCGTCGAGAACCGGGACCTGAACCTCCCCGACGCCGCGACCGCCCTCACCCCCGACCTGATCGAGCGGGTCGTCGCGGCGAACCGCGAGGCGTTCACGAGTTGCATCAAGAAGGCCTCGGCCGCCGACGTGCAGCTGGACGGCCGGCAGGTGGCGCTCCGGATCACCATCACCGGGAGCGGCAGGGTGGCCTACCCGACCCTCGACGACGTGCCGCTCAACTCGACCGACATGGGGCAGTGCCTGAAGGGCGCGGCGAAGCTCATGGTCTTCCCGAGGTTCCGGGGGGACCCCTTCCACGCCGAGGTGCCGCTCACCCTGAGCCGCTAGCAGCCCGCGCCCCGCCGCCTAGAACTGGACGGCGTGGGCGCGCGCCGCCTGGGCGCGGAAGCGGTCGAGCCAGCCCGGGCCGGAGCGCTTCTCGGCGAGCGCCACCGCGATGTGCTGGGCGGTGATCCCCTGCGGCCGGTTCCGGCCGAGCCCCTGGAGGCAGGACGGGCAGTTGGTGAGCACCACCGCGCCGCCGCTCCGGCCGTCGAGCGCCTCCCGGAACGCCTCGCGCTTCCGGTGGAGCATCTTGTCGGTGATGTCGGGGCGGGAGAGCGCCAGGGTGCCGGCCTCGGAGCAGCAGTGGGGCACCGGCTCGACCCGGCCGAAGCCCCCGAGCCGGACGAGCACCTCGCCCGCGCGCCCCTCGAGCGAGTCGTGGCAGGGGGCGTGGTAGAGGTAGTCGCCGCCGCCGTCCACGGTGAGCCCCTGCTCGGCGGCGAAGGCGGCCACGTCGACGATCCGGCCCCCGAAGAGCGCCTCCGCCTGCATCGCGGCGAGCCCCTCGCGGCAGGTGCCGCAGGTCACCACGCAGGCCGAGAACTCCAGGTAGGAGAACATCTCCCGGATCTGGCTGAAGAGGATGGTGTCGCGCAGGACGGTGCGCGAGACCTGGTCCTGCTTCGCGTTGGCGTGGGCCGGGAAGCCGCAGCAGAGGAAGGGCGGCGGCAGGACGACCCGCGCGCCGGCCTCGAGCAGGACGTGGACGGCGGCCATCGAGACGTGGCTCTGGAGCCGCTCCGAGCCGCACCCGGGGAAGTAGAAGACCGAGCGGCGCGCCTCGCCGTCCGGCTCGAAGACCAGCACCTGGTCCGGCTCGCAGCGGGGGAGGACGTCGCGGAGCGTCTCCGCGGGCACCGGGGGGACCGGCGAGCGGAGGAGCTGGAGGGGGTAGGCGCGCGGCGAGCGGCCGGCCGGCTGGAGCGGCGCGGTGACCGCGCAGCCGGCCCGCTGGACGGCGCCGCCGAGGCGGACCACGGTGGCGCGGAAGAGCGCGTTGTAGGTCGGCGAGCGGCTGTCGAGGTAGCGGAGGGTGGCGCGGGTGGCGGGCGGCGTCCGCTTGTAGCCCCAGGCGTTCAGGATCCCCCGCTCCAGCACCGAGACCTCGCCGGTGTCGATGTCGACCGGGCACGGGGCGAGGCACTTGTGGCAGATGGTGCAGTGGTCGGCCACCTCCTCGAGCCAGCGGAGGAGCTCGAAGCGGGTGGAGCGCTCGCGCTGCGCGTCGTAGAGGAGCGCCTCGATGAGCGCCCCGATGGCCAGGTTCTTGTTGCGCGGGTGGAAGAACATGCCCCGCGCCGGGTGGAAGACGCAGCAGTCCGGCTTGCACTTCCCGCAGCGGACGCAGTGGGCGATCGACCGGGCGAGCTCCTCGAGCTGCCCGTGCTTCAGGATGCGCGCCTCGAGCTCGAGGAGGTTGAAGGACGGGGTGAAGACCCGCTCCAGCACGTCGACGTCGTCCAGCTTCCCCGGGTTCATGAGGCCGCCGGGGTCGACCTCCCGCCGGTGGGCCCGCAGGGCCTCGATCCGGTCGGGCTCGAGGTACTTGAGCTTCGTCACCCCGATCCCGTGCTCGCCGGAGACGACGCCGCCGAGCGCCATCACCCGCGCCATGACCGTGTCGATGACCCGGTCGCAGCGCTCGAGCATCGGCCGGTCGTTCGACAGGACGGGGACGTTGACGTGGACGTTGCCGTCGCCGGCGTGCATGTGGGTGGCGATGACGATGCGGCGGTCGCGCGCCTCCTGGTGGATCCGCTCCAGGTCGGCCGCGAGGCGCGGCGTCCCGCGGGCGAGCTCCGCGAGGTCGTGGCGCAGCGAGGTGACCACCGCCAGGGCCCGGAGGGCGCCGGGATCGGCGGCCTCGAGCGCGCCCCGGGCCTCGGCGCAGCGGGCCAGCGCGACCGGGATCTTCGCGGCGAGCCAGGCGGGCCCGTCGGCGGCCTCGGTCGCCTCGCGGAGCCGGGCCTCGGAGCGGTCGATGGCGACGCGCTGGGCGTGGCGCTCCTCCTCGACGTTGAGGCCGTCGATGAAGCGGGCGAAGCCGGCGAGCGCCTCGAGCGGCAGCACCACGTCCTCGTTCATCTTGAAGGCGTTGGTGCGGCGGGCGATGGCGCCGAGCTTCTTGCGGTCGGCCCAGAACTTCTTCCCCTCGGCGGCGTCGCGCGCCTCGAAGAGGAGGGTGTTGGGGTGGCGCGCGAGGATCCCGCGGATGGTGGCGATGCCCCGGGCGACCTCCTCGGGCGCGTGGCCGACGACGTCGACCAGGAGCACCGCCCGGGGGGTCTCGGCCCGCGCGGCCTTGACCTGGTAGCCGATGGCCCGGACGTACTCGTCGTCGAAGTGCTCGAGGGCGCTCAGCGCCTCCCGGCCGCCGTTGGGGAAGGGGAAGGCGCGGGAGAGGGCGAGGATGACCTCGCTGGCCTCGTCCATGTCCGGGCCGAAGAACTCGAGGCAGAGGGTCCGCTGCGCCTCGTAGCGGGGGTAGAGGATGAACTCCGCCGAGGTGATCACCCCGTCGGTCCCCTCCTTCTGCAGCCCCGGCACCCCGCCCAGCGCCTTGTTGGTGATGTCCTTCCAGAGCCCCTTGCGCCGGATCTCGCCGCCGGAGAGGGCGATCCGCTTCACCGTCGCGCCCGCGTCGTCGGCCACCTCGAAGGTGACCGTGTCGGCGGGGAGGATCTTGCGGAGCTGGTGGTCGACCCGGCGCACCGTCCAGCGGCGCCCCGAGGGCATGGCGATGCGCCAGGAGAGCAGGTTGTCGATGCAGGTCCCCCAGAGGACGCAGTCCTTGCCGCCGGCGTTCTCGGCGATGTTGCCGCCGATGGTGCAGGCCCAGGCGCTCGTCGGATCGGTGGCGAAGACCAGCCCCCGCTCCTCGGCGTACTCCATCGCCCGCTCGGTGATCACCCCGGCCTCGACCTCGAGCACCGCCGCCTCGCCGGTGGCGCCGTCGGCGAGGGGGAGGGAGCGCCGCGAGAGCCCGCGGATCCGGTCCAGCTTCTCGGTGTTCACCACCACGCAGTCGGCGCGGAGCGGGACCGCGCCGCCGGTCAGGCCGGTGCCGGCGCCGCGGGGGACGGCGTGGAGCCCGAGCCGGCCGATGGCCGCGAGGATCGGGGCGACCGCGGCCTCCTCCGACGGCATCGCCACCGCGACCGGGAGGTGGAGCCGCCAGTCGGTGGCGTCGGTGGCGTGCGAGACGATGGTGAACGGATCGAAGAGGAGGCTCTCCGGGCCGGCCACCGCCTCGACCTCGCGCTGCAGGCGGCGGCGCAGCTCGGGGAGCCCCTCGATCTCGGCGTGGAAGCGGGCGAGCAGGGCGCGGCAGGCGCCGAGGACCTCGATCACCTTGGGGTCGCCGGCGGCGTTCCTCTCCACCACCGCCAGGTCCTTCTCGGCGTTGGCGAGGAGCCGCCGCCGCCGCCGGGGGGAGTCGAGGACCTCCTGGAGGAGGAAGGGGTTGCGCCGGTGGACGAGGATCTCCCCGAAGAAGCGCATGAGGAAGCGCGCCGACCGACCGGTGACGCGGCGCCCCCGCAGCTCCTCGAGATCGCTCCAGATCTCCGGGCCGAGGAGGGTCGTGACGGCCTGGCGGTCGTCGGCCGAGGTGTAATTGAAGGGGATCTCGCGGGGTCTGCGGGTCGTGTCCGTCATCGCGGGCGCCCCCCGGGCCGGTGTGGGCCGCGGGGGCCGGGGGGCGCACCATACCAGCTTTCGGGGGTCGGCCGGGCGGCGCCGGGCGGCGGGAGCGCGGCCAGGAGTGGCGGGCGGCGGCGCTCCGAGCATGCACGCCGGCGCGCCCCCAACCTGCGGCGCGGAGGCGGGCGCAACCGTTGGACCGAGGGACTTGTCGCCACCCTCCACGGGTTGCATCCTTCGCGGGCGCCGGGAGGTCGCGACGCGAGGCGACGCGACGCCGGTCACACCCGAAAGGAGCGGCATCGTGGCGATCAAGTGGACGCAGGCGCTGGCGGTCGGTCACCCGACCATCGACGGGCAGCACCAGGAGCTGTTCCGGCGGCTCGACAAGCTGCTCGAGGCGATGATGAAGGGGGACCGCGACGAGATCGGCCGGCTCTTCGACTTCCTGGCGAGCTACGTGGTCGAGCACTTCGGGACCGAGGAGAAGCTGATGCGCGACGCCGGGTACGCCGGCTACGAGATGCACAAGCTCGCGCACGAGCGGTTCGTCAAGGACTACCTGGCGTTCCGCAAGAGCTACGAGGACGCCGGCGGCGGCGCGGCCCTGACCATCAAGCTGCAGAACTGGGTGGGGGACTGGCTCAAGGCCCACATCGCCGGGACCGACCAGGTGCTCGCGAAGGCGCTCGTGAAGCGGGCCGGCTGATCCCGGCACGGCGGGGCCTTGCCCGGCCCGCCGCCCGGTGCTCAGAATCACCCCTGGAGCGGTTCCCGCCGGGTGGGAGGCCCCCAGGGGCCGCCCGGCGGAAGGAGGGCGCCGTGGCGTTCGAGTGGGCGGCCGACCTCGCCATCGGCGTCGAGGAGATCGACGAGCAGCACGGCGAGCTCCTCCGGCGGGCCGAGCGGCTGGTCCGCGCGCTCGAGGCCGGCGACCGGGTGGGGATCGAGCCGCTCCTGCGCTCCCTCGCCGACTACGCGCGCTCTCACTTCGAGTGCGAGGAGCGCTGGATGCTTCACCACGAGTACCCGGGGTTCGAGGCGCACCGCGACGGCCACCGCCGCTTCCTCGACGAGTTTCGCGGGCAGGTCCACGAGCTCCAGCGGCTCGGTCCGACGCCGGGCATGGCGACCGCCATCCACGGCTGGCTCGCCGGCTGGATGCGCGACCACCTCGGCGGCCCCGACCGCGACTTCGGGCGCTGGCTCCGCGCGCGGGGGCTCTCGCCCGGCTGCTGAGGGGGGGCCGCGCCGCCGATTTCCGGGTCGACGCATCGCGTCGCGATTGGGCTCGACTTCGCGCAGGGGGCCGTGCTCTCCTCTCGGCCTTTGCGCTCGGACCCCCGCCGCTCCCCGATCCCCCTCACCGCCCCGGGCCACCCGCCGCCGGGGGCGTCCCTGGAGTTCCCATGACGATCCCCTTCCGCCGGGTGATGGCCGCGAACCGCGGCGAGATCGCCATCCGCATCTTCCGCGCCTGCACCGAGCTGGGCATCCAGACCATCGCCATCTACTCGGAGGAGGACCGGCTCTCGCTCCACCGCTACAAGGCGGACGAGGCCTACCTGATCGGGCGCGGGAAGAAGCCGATCGACGCCTACCTCGGGGTGGAGGAGATCGTCGCCCTGGCGAAGCGGCTGGAGGTGGACGCCATCCACCCGGGGTACGGCTTCCTCTCGGAGAACGCCGACTTCGCGGAGGCCTGCGAGCGGGCCGGCATCGTCTTCATCGGGCCGACCGCCGAGATGCAGCGCCGGCTCGGGGACAAGGTCGCCGGCCGGAAGGCCGCCATCGCCGCCGGGGTGCCGGTCGTCCCGGGCACCGCCGAGCCGGTGCTCCACGACGAGGAGGCGCTGGTCTTCGCCCGCCAGGCGGGCTACCCGATCATCGTGAAGGCGGCCGGCGGCGGCGGCGGCCGGGGCATGCGGGTGGCGCGGAACCAGCGCGAGCTCCTCGAGGGGCTGACGAGCGCCCGCAGCGAGGCCCAGGCCGCCTTCGGCAACCCGGCGGTCTTCCTCGAGCGGTACATCGAGCGGCCGAAGCACATCGAGGTGCAGGTGCTGGGCGACCAGCACGGCAACCTGGTCCACCTCTACGAGCGCGACTGCTCGATCCAGCGCCGCCACCAGAAGGTGGTCGAGTTCGCGCCCTCGCTGGCCATCACCGAGGCGCAGCGGCAGGCCATCTGCGCCGACGCCCTGGCCATCGCCCGCTCGGTCGGCTACCGGAACGCCGGGACCTGGGAGTTCCTCCTCGACCAGGACGGCCGCCACTACTTCATCGAGGTGAACCCGCGCATCCAGGTGGAGCACACGGTCACCGAGATGATCACCGGGCGCAACCTGGTGCAGGCGCAGATCCTGGTCGCCCAGGGGGCGCGGCTGTCCGATCCGGAGATCGGGATCGCCGGGCAGGCCGACGTCCAGATGCGCGGGTTCGCGATCCAGTGCCGGATCACCACCGAGGACGCCCAGAACGGCTTCGCGCCCGACTACGGCGTGCTGAAGGCCTACCGGAGCCCCGGCGGCGCCGGGGTCCGGCTCGACGCCGGGTCGGCCTTCGGCGGGGCGGTCATCACCCCGCACTACGACTCGCTCCTGGTGAAGGTGTCGACCTGGGGGCTCCGCTTCGACGCCGCGGCCCACGTGATGAGCCGGTCGCTGGCCGAGTTCCGCATCCGCGGGGTGAAGACGAACATCCCCTTCCTCGAGAACGTGATGCGCCACCCCGTCTTCCTCGCGGGGCGGTGCGACACCTCGTTCATCGAGGCCCACCCCGAGCTGCTCCAGGTGCCGCAGAAGAAGGACCGCGGCACGAAGCTCCTCCGGTTCCTCGGCGAGGTGACGGTGAACGGGTCGCCCGGGGTGACGCGGCCGCTCCGCGCCTCCGAGCTCCGCCCGGCGCGCCAGCCGTCGGTGGACCTGCTGCGCCCCCCGCCGCCGGGGACGAAGCAGATCCTCGACGCGCGCGGCCCGGAGGGGCTCGCGCGCTGGGTCGGGGAGCAGAAGCGGCTCCTCTTCACCGACACCACGATGCGCGACGCCCACCAGTCGCTGCTCGCCACCCGGGTGCGCAGCCACGACATCCTGGCCGTCGCGCCGGCGACCGCCCGGCTCGCCGCCGGGCTCTTCAGCCTCGAGTGCTGGGGGGGCGCGACCTTCGACGTGTCGATGCGCTTCCTGCGGGAGGACCCGTGGCAGCGGCTGCACGAGCTCCGCCGGGCGGTGCCGAACGTCCTGCTCCAGATGCTGCTCCGGGGCTCGAACGCGGTCGGCTACACGAACTACCCGGACAACGTCGTGGAGCGCTTCGTCCACGAGGCGGCGACGAGCGGCGTGGACGTCTTCCGGGTCTTCGACTCCCTCAACTGGACCACGGGGATGCGGGTCGCCTGCGAGGCGGTCCGCAAGGAGGGGAAGGTCCTCGAGGCCGCCCTCTGCTACACCGGCGACATCGGCGACCCGACGCGGACGAAGTACCCCCTCGGCTACTACCTGAAGCTGGCCAAGGAGCTGGAGCGGATGGGGGCCCACATGCTGGCCATCAAGGACATGGCCGGCCTGCTCAAGCCCTTCGCCGCCACCGCGCTGATCCAGGCGCTCAAGCAGGAGGTCGGGATCCCCATCCACCTCCACACCCACGACACCTCCGGGGTCGCCGCCGCGACGCTCATCGAGGCGGCGCGCGCCGGGGTGGACGTGGTCGACGCCGCGCTCTCCTCGCTCTCCGGCCTCACCGCCCAGCCGAACCTCAACTCCCTGGTCGCGGTGCTGGCGGGGAGCGCCTGGGACCCGGCGCTCGACCAGGACGGCCTCCAGCAGCTCGCCAACTACTGGGAGGGGGTGCGCGAGTGGTACGCGCCCTTCGAGTCGGGGCTGAAGAGCGGCACCGCCGAGGTCTACCGCCACGAGATCCCCGGCGGCCAGTACTCCAACTACAAGCCGCAGGTGGCCGGGCTCGGCCTCCTCGACCGGTGGGAGGAGTGCAAGGAGATGTACCGCAAGGTGAACCTCCTCTTCGGCGACCTCGTCAAGGTCACCCCGTCGTCGAAGGTGGTGGGCGACATGGCCATGTTCCTGGTGAAGAACGACCTCGAGCCCGAGGACCTGTTCACCGAGAAGGGGCGGGACCTCGCCTTCCCGGAGTCGGTCGTCGGCCTGGCCCGCGGCATGCTCGGCCAGCCCTACGGCGGCTTCCCCGAGCGGCTCCGGGAGATCATCCTGAAGGGGGCCGAGCCGATCACCCGGCGCCCGGGCGAGCTCCTCGAGCCGGCGGACCTCGAGGCCGAGCGGCGGCGCGCCGCGGAGCGGACCGGCCAGCCGGTGGACGACAAGGCGCTCGTCTCCTGGCTGCTCTACCCGAACGTCTTCCCCGAGTTCGCGCGCCACCGGGAGGACTACTCGGACACCTCGGTGATCCCCACCCCGGTCTTCTTCTACGGCCTCGAGCCGGGGCAGGAGACCAGCCTGGAGATCGAGCCCGGGAAGACGCTCATCGTGAAGCTGGTCACCGTCGGCAAGCTGCAGTCCGACGGCACGCGCGAGCTCTACTTCGAGCTGAACGGGGAGGGGCGGAACGTCACCATCCGCGACCAGGCGGCGGCCGCCGGGGCCACGGCGCGGCTCAAGGCCGACCGGGGCAACCCCCTCCACGTCGGCGCGCCGATGCCCGGCAAGGTCGTGAAG
>JAJXSQ010000072.1 GCA_021784495.1 Myxococcales bacterium
GGGCGCGGGGCGCTCACGGCGACCCCTCCCGGGCGGTGACGAGGCCGTAGCCCCGGGGCGGCGGCTCGGCGTCGGGCCGGACGAGGCGCGGCAGCGCCTCCGGCGTCGGCCCGAGCTCCGGGTGGCGGGCCCCCACCGCCGCCGCCGCGCGCTCGGCGCAGGCGTTCTCGGCCCCGAGCTCCCTCGCCTTGGTGGCCGCGAGGAGCATCCCCTCCTCGGCCTTCTGCGCGACCGGCTCGGCCTGCTCGGCGAGCTGCGCCCGGTAGGCCTCGACGAGCTCGGGGCGCCCGCGGATCTCGCGAGGCACCGGCGCGCCGGTGAGCGCCTCCGCCAGGTGGCGGTAGAGGAGCCCGATCCGCTCCAGGGCGCAGACGGCGGGGCCGGCGGCGCCGAGCCTCACCACCTCGGTGCAGGCCTGCCGGATCTGCTCGATCCGGGACGCCATCCGCTTCAGCTGGGCCGCCTGCTCCCGGGGCGGGACGTCGAGGGTCATCCGGCGGTACTCGAGCCACGCGGGCTCCCCCTCCCGCAGCAGCCCCTCGCCGACGAACGGGAGCCCCGCGCCGGCGACCGCCTCCCGGTGGCGCCGCCAGAAGGCCATCCCCTGGTCGAAGGCCTGCCGCACCCCCGCCTCGTCGCCGAGCTTCTCGCGGGCGCGGGCGATCCGCAGCTGGGCGGCGAGCCAGTCGTCCGGCGCGACCGCCGCGCGGCGCTGGTAGGCCTCGAGCCGCTCGATCTCCCGCCGCGGGTCGCCGCGGCGGTCGGCCAGGTCGGCGAGGGAGAGGGCGAGCCGGGGCGCGTCGGGCCCCTCCGGCCAGGAGGCCAGGTAGGCCTCCCCGTCCGCCTCGGCGCGGGGCCAGTCGCGGAGCCCGGCGCGGAAGACGGCGGCGTCGACGATCGCGTCCCGCGCCCGCGTCGGCTCGTACCCCGCGGCCTCGCCGGCGCCGCGCCAGCCGGCCTGGTACCGCTCGAGGTCGTCGGCGGCGAGCGCGAAGTCGCCGATCGCCGCGTGCCCGTCGGCGTTCTCGAGGAGGCAGCGCGGCGCGAGCCGATCGCCGGGGTACCGCGCGAGCAGCTCCTCGCGGACCTCCATCGCCCGGTCGACCCGCCCGGCCTTGGCGAGGTCGATCGAGGCGTCGTAGAGCGCCTGCCCGGCGAGCCGGGTCCGGGGCCAGTCGCGGACGAAGGCGAGGTAGCTCGCCGCGGCCCCCTCGAAGTCGCGGGCCTTCTCCTGCTCCGAGACGATCTTGAAGGCGCTCTCCTCGATCACCCGGGCGAGGTCGGCCTCCAGCCTGGGGTGGGCCCCGACGAGCGCGGCGTCGGCGTGGAAGCGCCGGGCCCAGCCGTTCACGTTCCGCCAGTCCCCCAGCTCGTTGTAGGCGTCGAGGACCAGGTTGGTGGCGTACTCCGCCTCCGGCGCCGCCGGGTGATCGAGCGCCACCCGGGTGAAGAGCTCGGTCGCCTCCGCGTAGCGGTAGTGCTCGTACTCGATCCGCCCGGCGTCGTAGGCCGCCTTGGCGGCGAGGGGGCCGTCGGGCCACCACTTCACGTAGCGCTCGCAGGCGTCGACGAGCGCCTGCCGCTCGGGGAGGAGCGGGAGGGGCCGGCGGGCGCCCGGCGGCTCGACCGGCGGCGGCGGGAGGCCGCGCGCGGCCTCCTGGTGGGCGTACAGCGCCCCCTCCAGGGCCGCCTGGAACCACTTCCCCGCGCGCGCGGCGGCCGGGGGCGCTCCCCGCCCCGACGCGCCCGCGAGGTCCTGCGCCACCACCCGGTCGTACTCCGCGCCCGCCTCGGCGAAGCGCCCGAGGGCGTAGAGGAGCTCGGCGTGGAAGAAGCGCATCTCGTAGGCGACCGGGCTGGCCCCGAAGACCGCGAGGTAGTCGGTGTAGACGCCGGTGGCGTAGGCCGCCACCGCCGCGTCGTCGGTCTTCTTCCACTCGTTGTGGTAGCGGAGCGCCAGGGTGCGGAGGGTGTTCTCGGCGGTGGAGCGCGCCTCGGCGGTGAGCCGGGCGTTCGCCGGGTCGCGCCCCGCCGGCGAGGCCTCGAAGTCGCGGAGGATCTTCACGAAGACGTGGGCCTGGGCGACGGCGATCTCCTTGCGCCCCATCCGCCCCGCCATGGTGACGATGCGCGACTGGTCGAAGGGCGCGTCGGGCGCGAGCGGGTCCCGCTCGATGAGCCGGTGGTAGACCAGGATCGCCTGGCGGTCCTTCCCCTCGTCGAAGTACAGGTCGGCGAGGCTCCGCAGCATCTCGCGGGCGTGCGCCTTGCCGCCGACCCGGGCGAAGTCGTCGAAGGCCGCCTCGGCCTCGCCCACGTGGGTCCAGGTCCGCACGTAGTCCTTGCGCGCCTCCCGCACCAGCGCCAGCTTCCGGTCGGCGGGGATGGTCGAGGTGGGGAGCTCCCCGAAGAAGACGACGCTCCGGAAGAGGTCGAGCGCCCCGGCGAAGTCGCCGAGGTTGAAGCGGACCCAGCCCTGCTTGTAGAGGGCGTACCCGTAGACCGAGCTCTCCTGGAAGGTGGCGGCCTTCTGGTAGGCCTCGAGGGCGCGCCGCAGGTTCCCGTCGCGATCGCCGTGCTCGGCCCGGTCGAAGTAGAACTCGCCGAAGGCCATCCAGGCGTCGGGCAGGTAGGGCGAGGCCGGGAAGCGCTGGATGAGCGCGCGGTAGGCCTTCATCGCCTCGGGATCGTTCCGGTCGCGCTGGATCAGGTTGCGGGCGAGGAAGAAGAGCACCTCGTCGAGGCGCGGGTAGCCCGGGTAGCGGCGGACGATGTCCTTGTAGAGCGCGACCGACTGGCGCTGCAGCGCCCGCCGCTGCCCGTCGAGGTCGGCCCGCTCCGCCTGGAGGCGCGCCAGGCCGGGATCGCCCCGCGGCAGGGCGATGATCTGCCCGTCCTTCCGGTTGGCCTCGAAGAAGAAGTACCGCGACTCCTCCCAGAGGAGCTCGGCGAGCCGGAAGAGGTAGCTCGGCATCTCCGGATCGGCCGGCGGCGCGAGCTTCACCAGCCGCTGCAGGCTGGCGATCTCCTCGCGCCGCTTCGCCGACAGGCTCACCTCGATGCCGGCGCGGAACTGCTCGAAGGCGAGCCCCGGCGCGGCCGGCCCGGCCGCCGGCTTGGGCGCCTCGAGGCTCCCCTCCAGGGAGGGGTCGATGCGGATCGCCCGCTTCGAGCCGAGGTCGCCCGCCGCCGGCGCCGGGGGCGGCGCGGCGCGGACGATCCCGGGCGACGCCAGGACCAGCGCGAGGACGGCGGCGGGGCGGATCACGCGTGTCCCCCGGTCTACCGGCCGCTCGACCGCGGCGGGCGACCCTTGCAGCCCCGGGTGAGGGTGTAGGAGTAGGTCCCGAGCTCGTCGCGCCAGAACTCGCCCTCGTACGGCCAGTAGAGCTGCTCGTCGGACACCGCGTGGGTCCAGTGGAGGTTCCGCACCACCTCGACCTGCATCCCGGCGGCGAGCGAGCCCTCGAGCGCCTCGCGCTCCTGGCGCGACACCTCGATCCGGATCCGGAGCGCCTGGGCGAGGATGGCGCGGAGCTGGTCGCGCTCGTTCTCGAGCTTCCCCCGGGCGCGCAGCCCGGCCTCGGCGAGCGCCTGGGCGCGCAGCCTGGCCAGGCTGGCGCGCAGGCTGGCGGCGAGGGCCGACGCCCGGAAGGCGCGGCCGCGCCGGCCCAGGCCGGTGGTCGCCTCGGCCTCCACCTGGGCGGCGCTCTCCAGGAGCCGGCGGACGCTCGGGTCGGTCGCGGCGAGCCGCTGGAGCCGCGGCGTGGCGCCGAGGGCGAGGACGTCCACCGGCCCCGGGGGCCGCGCGGAGATCGCGACGAGCTGCTGGTAGAGCGGCTCGTACGCGGCGTCGAAGTCCTGGAGGACCAGCCGCGCCTCCGGGTAGCGGCAGTTCTCGTAGTAGATGATCGCCTTGAGGACCCAGGACTCGGGGAAGTACTCGTCCCGGAAGTAGGCCGACTGGATGGTGAGGAGGTTGCCGAGCGCCTTCTCGTGCTCGCCGAGCCGGTAGTGCGCCCAGGAGGACTCCCAGAGCCCCTCGAGCCAGCTGCGCCCTCCCCAGGGCATCTTCGAGTAGTAGAAGATGGCGAACCGGTTCTGCCGGTTCTCGTAGTGGATGCGCGCGAGCTGGAGGAAGGCCTGCTCGCGGAGGACCGGGTCGGCCACCCCGCCGCGGCCCGGCGCGGTGAGGCGGACCACCTCCTTGAAGCGCTCGTCCGCGCCGGCCTCGTCCCGGAGCGCGTAGAGCGCGAGCCCGTCGATGAAGAGCGCCCGCGGGACCGCGTCGGCCTCCGGCGCGGCCCTCCCCTGGGCGCCGGGCCGGGGCGTCTCCCCCGCGGGCGGGGAGACCAGCGCGGCGAGGCGGCGCGCGTCGAGCCACGAGGCCCGCGCCTCCTCGGCGCGCCCCGCCTCCTCGAGCGCGCGCCCGCGCTCGAACTGGTAGGTGGCCAGGAGGACGTCGAACCGGCCCCGGTCCGCGGCGGGGACCGGGTACCGGGCGAGCCGGGCCACCCGGGAGAGGAGCACCTGCTCGTTCCCGAGCCGCTCCCCGATCCGGAAGAGGAGCCCCATCGCCTCCTCGACGTGGCGGCTCCGCGCGGGCCCGAGCTCGAGGATCTGGTCGACGACGGTGAGCGCGGAGGCGTCGAGCCCCATCCCGAGCAGGGCCTGCGCGAGCGCGATCCGCGCGTCGTCGTGCCCCCCGGCCAGGCCCGGCTCGCGGAGGATGGCGTCGTCGGCCAGGGCCGCCTACTCGAGGTGGCCGTCCCTGGCGAGCTTCGCCGCCGCGGCGAGGCGCGGGCCGACGTCGACCGTCCGCCCGAGGTCGAGCGGCGCGACGGCCAGGCCGGGGGCCGGACCGGGCGCCGGCCGCTCCGGGGAGGCCCGCGGCCCGCCCAGGTCGAGCCCGCCCTGCGCAGCCGCCCCCGCCGGCCGGAGGAGGAGGCCGAGCGCGGCCGCGGCGACGAGGGCGTGGCGCGTCCGCATCAGCGCCCCGCCGCTGGCGGCGCCGACCGCGCGCCGGAGGGGAAGAAGAAGGAGAGGCCGATCTCGGTGAAGAGCTGGTTCTGCAGGCTCGACTTGACGCCGCTCGCCTCGACCCAGTTCGGGATCGGGACCGCGTACAGGTAGTCCTTGAGCTGCCAGCGGATGGCGATCGAGTCGGTGACGAAGAAGCGGACCCCGAGCCCGACGTGGCCCCCGAACGAGCTCACCACCGGCGGCGACGCGCCCGCCGCGAGCGCCTGGGCGTCGGCGGCGGAGAGGACCTGGTCGCGGGAGATCCAGTCCGCGCCCCCGAGGATCGAGAGATCGAAGTGGATCACCTGCGCCGCCAGGACGTTCAGCTTCCCGTAGACCGGCGCCCAGGCGACCTCGACGCCGCCCATCGACCGCATCCGCCCGGCGACCTGGTCGAGCTGCGTCGCGCTCGCCGGGTGGCAGCCCTGGTTGGCGGGGCAGACGACCGCCGAGGCGGTGCGGACCGAGGTGCCGGCGGCGTACGAGGCGGAGAGCGAGAGCTCCTCGGTGAAGTGGTAGCCGGCCTCGATCCCGGCGAAGTACTTGGTGAAGAAGGCGTCCTCGAGCGACATGTCGAAGGACGGGGTGATCTCGAAGCGCCCGGCCTTCTGGTAGAGCTGCCCCGAGACCGGCGGGATGATCCCCTCGAAGGCGTCGGCCTTGTTCCCCGCGAGCGCCCGCGCCGGCGCCCCCGCGATCGCGAGCGCCGCGAGCGCCGCGGCGGCGATCGGGAGGGCGGCGCGCGGGGAGGAGGCGGCGGGGATCATGGCGGGTAGACGTAGTCGAAGGTGGTGGGGAAGAAGAAGCTGACGCCGACGTTGGCGACGAAGACGGTCTGGATCGTCGCCGGGACCGAGACGACGGGCTGGTCCGGGTAGAGCGTGGCGAGGAGCCCGACCTCGAAGGCCATCCACTCCTCCGGGTAGAACCGGACGCCGCCGCCCACCTCGCCGCCGACGTGGGGCCCCTCGCTCCGGGGCGCGAGGCTGGTCGCGGTCCAGACCAGCCCCGTCCCGGCCGAGAGGAAGACGTCGAAGTGGACGATCGAGTCGCCGAGGAAGGCGGCCTTGCCGTAGATCGGCGACCAGACGCCGTCGACCATCGTCTGGCCGTAGAGCTGCGAGGTGAGGAGTTGGCTCTGGAACGCGAGCTTCCCCTCCCGGACGTTGTCGGTGCGCAGGGGCGTGTACCAGGCGCCGCGCACCGCGAGCGCGAAGCTGTCCTCGAGGCTGTAGGCGAGCCGGAGCCCCCCGCCGACCTTCTGGTAGAACGGGTCGTTCACGGTGAGCGCGAGGGTCGGCGCGATCTCGAACCGGCCGCGCTTCAGGAAGCCCTTGCGCTGGACCGCCTTCACCTTGTCGCCGAGCGCGACGTCGCGGTCGCCGAAGGGGGCCCCGGAGGGCGCCACCGTGAGGTCCGCCGCCGGGGGCGCCGGAGGCGCGGGCGCGCCCGGCTCGAGCGACAGCGCCGGCACCTCGGTCGCCCCGCGCGGCGGCGCGGCCGGGGGAGGCGGGGGCGCGGGGGCCGGCCGGCTCAGGTCGAGGCCCGGCGCCTCCTGCGCCGCGGCGGGCGACGGGATCGCCACGAGCGCCAGGACCCACCAGCCGATGACCAGCCCAAGGCGCATGCACGCTCGGAGTCGAGGAGTTCGCGGCATCGTAACCAAAGCACGCAGGGGGAGCAACGGCGCGTGCGGGTCCCGCGGGCCTTCCTTGCTGGGGGTGCGTGCCCGTGCTAACGCTCTCCCCGGAACGCCATGGCCCACGCCCGCCTCGCATCGGCCGCCGCGATCCTCGCCCTCCTCGGGGCCGGGTGCCAGCCCCCCGACGTCGGCCAGCGCTGCGCCATCGCCTGGGGCACCGGGACCACCGCGCCGACCCCCGACACGATCGCCGGCGACTACCTGGAGACCGGGAACGTCGGCTGCGACAACCTGGTCTGCATCATGTCGCCGAGCAGCCCCGGCTCCCCGTACGACAGCTGCGCCGGGACGCAGTGCGGCTACTGCTCGAAGCCCTGCGTCTCGAACCAGGACTGCTACAGCTCGCAGACCGGCCTCGTCTGCCGGCAGATGGTCCTCGATCCGGCCTTCATCGCCTCGCTCGATCCGGCGACCCGCGCTCAGTACCTCGCCGACATCCAGTTCTCGAGCTACTGCGCCGTCCCGTGATCCCCCTCCCCGCGAGCCCCCCCGCGCGCCGTCGCCCGGCCGCGTCCGCGCTGGCGGCGCTCTGCCTCGCCGCGGCCTGCGCCCCGGCCTCCGAGCGGGCGCGCCCGGCGCCGCCGGTGCCCCGGGTCGTCTTCGAGACCGCCGCCGGGGCGCGCCACGAGGTCGCCGTCGAGCTGGCGCGGACGCCGGCGGAGCAGGCCCGCGGGCTGATGGGCCGGACGTCGCTGGCCGAGGAGGCCGGGATGCTCTTCCTCTTCGACGCGAGCGCGCCCCACCCGTTCTGGATGAAGGACACGCTCATCCCCCTCGACATGATCTTCGTCGACGACGGCGGCCGGATCGTCGGCGTCGCCGCCCGGGCCGAGCCGCTCACCCTCTCGCCCCGGGGGCCGGCGGCGCCGAGCCGCTACGTCGTCGAGGTGAACGGCGGCTGGGCGGAGCGCCACGGGGTCGCCCCCGGCGACCGCGTCCGGTTCGAGGACGTCCCCCGCTACTGATCCCAGGGCTCGCGGTCGCCGGCGGCGGCGAGGAGCCGGTGGGCCACGTGCTCGCCCAGGCTCTCGACCATCGCCTGCTCCACCAGCCGCTCGAACTCGATCCGCTCCAGCTCGTCGTCCCAGGCGAAGCGGATCCCCATCCCGGGCCGCTCGCCCTCGGCGGCCGCGCGGACCACGTCCCCCTTCAGCTCGAGCGGCGCCGGGCGGCCGGGGACGGTGAGCCGGAACAGGAACCGGGTCCCGGTGGGGAGCGTCCGGCGGGTGGCGATGAAGGTCCCGCCCCGCGAGATGTTGCGGGTGTAGTCCGCGAAGAAGCTGTTGAGCCGCCGGTACTCGATCCGGAGCTCGATCGGCGCGCGCGGGTGCTTGCGGTGCTCCTCCATGGGCGGGGAGCTTAGCGCGTCGCGGCGCACCCCGGTAGCGCCGCGGGCGAGCGACGATTGACGCTCGGGGGCGCCCGCGCTAACGCTGCCGGGATGACCCTGCGCCGCCACGCCGCCGCACTCCTCGTCCTCCTGGCCGCCTGCGCCCCCGACTTCATCCCCGGGACGGAGGCGCCGGACACGGCCGACAACCGGGCGATCTACGAGGTCATCCGGAGCTACGTCGCCGCCATGCAGCGGCGCGACGCGCCTGCGGTGCTGGCGCTGGTGGCCCCCGACTACTTCGACACCGCCGGGACCCCCGACCCGACCGACGACGTCGACCGGGCCACGCTCGAGCGCACGCTGCCGGCCGACCTCGCCCGGGTGGCCGCGGTCAAGCTGGAGCTCGCGGTGAAGAAGATCGAGGTCCAGGGCGCCCAGGCCAAGGCCGAGGTCTTCTACGACCTCTACTACCGGGTGAACACGCCGAGCGGAGGGGTGCCCAAGCGCCCGTCCGACGTCCACCAGATGACCTTCGAGAAGCTCGCCTCGGGCTGGAAGATCAGCTCCGGCCTCTAGAGGCCGAGGAGCTCGCGCAGGCCGCCGTCCCCGGCGGCCCGCAGCGCGGCG